>DXXK01000084.1 GCA_019416425.1 Bacteroidales bacterium | reverse complement strand
GGTGATGACAGCATAAGGGCTCCACCTCTTCCCATTCCGAACAGAGAAGTTAAACCTTATCACGCCGATGGTACTGCGAAAGCGGAAGAGTAGGTAATCGCCACCTTCACGAAGGGACTCGGAAACGAGTCCCTTTTTTTTTGTATAGGTCTGACTCGTCCGACCCGTATGACAGGTCGGAATTAACTTTTTATTTGTGGAGTTGGTGGGAATTTTGTAATTTTGCAGATTGAATTGTCAGCATTTGCTGACTTAGCTATGAATAACTGCATAAGCAACTTATAATGATAAGCAAAAAGTATCAGTTGGTCAACAATATCACCGGCTGGGCGGTCTTCGTTATCGCTTTGGTGACGTATTGGCTGACATTGGAGCCCACTGCCAGCTACTGGGATTGCGGCGAGTTTATTATCCAAGCAGACAAGCTTGAAATCGGTCACCCGCCGGGCAACCCCATCTTCATGTTGACGGCGCGATTTTTTGCTAATTTCGCTACCGACCCTGCGCATGTTTCCGTCATGGTCAACGCTATGAGCGGTCTGCTGTCGGCATTGACGATCCTGCTACTGTTCTGGACCATAACGCACCTTGTGCGCCGTCTGATCGTCTCTGACAAGAGCAAGAAGGAGATAAGCCTGGGCAAGTATCTGGTCATAATGGGCTCAGGCGTAGTCGGTGCATTGGCATATACATGGTCGGATACATTCTGGTTCTCGGCAGTCGAAGGTGAGGTATACGCATTCTCGTCATTCTGTACCGCTCTTGTATTCTGGTTGATCCTTAAATGGG
The DNA here is from genome assembly GCA_019416425.1 of Bacteroidales bacterium. GTDB lineage: Bacteria > Bacteroidota > Bacteroidia > Bacteroidales > Muribaculaceae > Lepagella. The sequence goes on along the minus strand of DXXK01000084.1, from coordinate 55,144 downwards.
AAGACCATGCCGACGAGCCTCGCTCCGACCGTTATCTGATATTGATAGCTTATATTATCGGTGTCAGCATCGCCGTGCATTTGCTGAACCTACTTTGTATTCCCGCCATCGTCCTGGTATTCGTGTTCCGCAAATGGAAGAACATCAGTGCAGTGCAGGCTTTGATAGCCTTGTTCATAAGTTTCGTGATCATCGCGTTGGTTCTGTTCGGAATGGTACCGGGCTTCATCAAGATGGCCCAGAGGTTCGAGCTTGCCTGTGTCAACGGCATGGGCATGAGCTTCAACAGCGGAGCCTTGATCTATGTGATCGTTATGCTGGCTTCCTTCGGCTGGGCACTGTATGAGCTTCGGCGTCAGAAGTCGGCCAACCTGATTCGAATCAGCGTGCTGCTGGCTGTATTCTTCAGCGGCACTCTCTTCATGGGCTCGGGCTGGTTGCTGGGCTGGATCCTCATGGCAGGCCTCGCGGCTTACCTCTGGCTGCCTTACTTCCGGCCGCTCAATGTCCGTTGGCTCAACGTCACGATGTGGAGCATGGCCGTGATCTTTGTGGGTTACTCCAGCTATGCGTTGATTCTGATCCGTTCCACTGCCGACACACCGATGAACCAGAACTCGCCGGACAATGTGTTCGACCTGTCTACCTATCTGAACCGCGAGCAATACGGCGAGAATCCTCTGCTCTACGGCGAGACCCTCAACTCCAGCACTATGCGCAAGGTTGTAGGCTCGCGTCTGGACACCATCTCGCAGAACGACGACGGCACTCCGATGATGATGCGCAGCTATGAGTACGCGCAGATAATCGAGAAAGGAAAGCCCCAGTACGCCAAGGGCGTCAAGAACGGCACTCCGAAGTCGTCCGAAGGGTTCCTGACCGTCGAGGACATGGCCAAGAACAACAGTCGGGCGCAGCGTGGCGGCGATTACTACGTGAAACGTGACTACAAGGCGGAGTACAAGATGAATCCGGAGCTGAACATGCTGTTTCCGCGAATCTACAGCCGTCAGCACCGCGCGTATTATCCCTACTGGGTACGTCTGGACACCACGGATGCCAATATCAAGGAGATACACGCCATCGACGAGGATACGGGCGAGAAGGTCCCCGAGTTCGACTACCAGCAGCAGCCCTACCTGACTCCCGGCGGAATGGTGCAGTATCCCGCGCGCATGGCTTACCGCCCGACCTACAGCCAGAACCTGGAGTACTTCTTGAACTATCAGTTGAACCACATGTACTGGCGTTACTTCATGTGGAACTTCGCGGGCCGTCAGAACGACATCCTGAACCAGCAGGGCGAGCTTGACGCCGGCAACTGGATCACCGGCATTCCGGCGTGGGACAACACTCGTCTGGGCGACCAGTCGCTGTTGCCGGCCGAGCTGGGCAAAGAGAACCAGGGCCACAACGTATACTACATGCTGCCGTTGATCTTAGGACTGGTCGGGCTGCTGTGGCAGGCGTTCAAGGGACGTCGCGGCATCGAGCAGTTCTGGGTGGTGTTCTTCCTGTTCTTCATGACAGGCATAGCCATCGTCCTCTACCTGAACCAGCCCCCGATGCAGCCGCGCGAGCGTGACTATGCGTTTGCCGGAAGCTTCTACGCCTTCGCCATATGGATCGGAATCGGTGTTGCCGGACTGTGGTGGCTGTTCCGAAAGGCTATGGGCCGTACCAGGAAGCAGAGCCTGTATGCCGCTGTCTTCGCATGCGTCATCGGCATCGCCGTGCCGTTGCAGATGGTGTCGCAGACCTGGGACGACCACGACCGCAGCGGACGTTACGCCGCGCGTGACTTCGCGATCAATTATCTGAACAGCCTCGAACCTAACGCCATAGTCTTCTGTAACGGTGACAACGACACCTTCCCCCTATGGTATGCCCAGGAGGTGGAGGGCGTGCGTCCCGACGTGAAGATCGTCAACCTGAGCTATCTGGCCAGTGACTGGTACGCCAACCAGATGCGCCAGCGGAGCTACGACGCCGAGCCGATACATTTCACCGCCAAGCCCGAGGATATAGCCTACGGACGCATGGATGTGGTGATTCCCGGACGTGAGACCGCTCCCGCCGACCTGCTCGAGAGCCTGAAGCTCCTCTATAAGGGCCAGAGCATCGACGAGGTCTATAACTACCCCATGCTGCAGAGCTCGGTTGTCAAGATTCCTATCGACAAGAAGGCCGTAGTGGACCGTGGTCTGGTGGCTCCGCAGGACACCGCCCGGCTCGTGAACGAGATCGTGATTGACCTGGCCGGTACTGACTCCTACCGCAACAAGGGATACATAAGCCTGGGCGAGCTGCTGATGCTGGACATCATCGCTACCAACGCCGCCGAGGGCTGGCCCCGTCCCATCTACTGGTGCATGACCGTGGGTAACGAATACCATCTGGGCATGACGGACTATCTGGCCTCCACCGGTATGGTACACCAGCTGCTGCCCACCATCCAGCCGGGTCTGCCTGCCCGCACCGACAGGGCATATCCCGTGGTGACGAAATACCGCTGGGGCGGCGCCGACACGCAGGGACGCGTTCCATACTTCGACGAGACCGCGCGCCGCATGCTGATCTCCACCCGCACGTCCATGCTGGACGTCGCATCGGCATTGCTCGACGAGGGCAGGTACAAGGAGGCGCTCCGTGTGGCCGACCTGATGGACAAGAATCTGTCTGAGCGTACAGCTCCCTACAACATGACCGTCGCGCTGACGCTGCCCGAGATCTACGGCACATTAGGCGAGCTGATGAACGACCCGAAGCTTAAGCAGAAGGCCGTCCAGATCCTGAAGCGACAGATGACGCGCATGGCGGAGTACCTGCGTTACGGCGCGATGCTGAACCAGCAGTTCGGCCATGCGTCGGCCACGATGGAGACCGGCCTGATGCCCTATCAGTACTACCGTTTCATCGAGCTGTACCGCCGATTCGGCGGTGACGGCAAATGGCTGGACAACCTGCTCAAGACCACAGGCTACACCGAGGCTGTGCTCAAGGACTTCTATAACCGCGCCTACGGAAGCGGCGGTGGGGGTGCCGACAGCGCCGCCACTACCGACGACTATGTGGCTGAGCTGGCCGAGGTGGCACGTATAGTGAACCGCCTGGCCAAGATGACTCCCGATGAGTACGCCAAGGCATCGGACGACGACAAGGTGCTGGACTCGATATTCTACGGAGCTGTCGAGCAATATGTGGAGTACGGCGTGCCGCGTGATGCTGTCAATGCCGACCCCGACATCAAGGCGGTTGACATGGCACGCAGCAAGCGGCTGCACGACATCTATATCAGCAACCACGGCGAGTAACCGCAGCCATGTTGTTGGAGCGACCCCCGATGGCATTCCGGCTCACCGTGCCGGGCGGCGTGTTCCGGTTCCACGAACCGAAGCATCGCCATGCCGTCTACCTGACGTTCGATGACGGACCGATACCAGATGTTACGCCGTGGGTGCTCGACGTCCTGGACCGTTACGGCATCAAGGCTACGTTCTTTATGGTAGGCGACAACGTGCGCAGGTATCCGGAACTTTACGAGGAGGTGCGCCGTCGCGGCCATCGCGTAGGCAACCACACCATGCACCACGTGCAGGGATTGAGGCTGCCGCGGCGCAGCTATCTGCGCGACGTGGCCGAGGCGCGTCAATACATCGACAGCGACCTGTTCCGGCCACCGCATGGATGGCTTCGTCCCCGCCAGACGTGGGCGCTGCACGAGCAGTTCCGCATCGTGATGTTCGACGTGGTGACGCGCGACTACAGCAAGCGTCTCAACGCCGATCAGGTGGTGGATAACGTCAAGCGTTATGTCCGCGACGGATCGGTGGTGGTGTTCCACGATTCGCTGAAGAGCTGGCCCCGGCTCGAGACTGCGTTGCCCCGCGCGCTGGACTGGCTGGTCAGCGAGGGTTATGAATTCCGTCTGCTGTAGCAGCGGCCGTGACAAAGAAGAGATGACGATGGATAACAAGAAAGTATTGGTTGTAGGAGCCGGAGGCTTCGTAGGCGGTTTTCTGGTTCAGCGGGGACTGGACCTGGGTTGCGAGGTATGGGCCGGAGTCCGTGCCTCGACCTCGCGTAAATATCTGACCGACGGGCGCATCCGGTTCGTGGAGTTTGACTTTGACAAACCGGATACCCTGGACGCGACCCTGCGTCAGGCCATGCCCGAGGGGAAATGGGACTGGATAGTCTACAACTTAGGCGCCACTAAGGTCAAGACCTACGCCGACTTCAATCGTATCAACTACGACTATCTGCGCCGTTTCACCGAGGCGCTGAAGCGTACCGACATGGTCCCGGATAAATTCCTGTACATGAGCAGTCTGTCGGCCATGGGCGCGGGCGACGAGAGGGGCTACACTCCCTTCGACGAGACGATGATCCCCCGTCCCAACACCCGTTACGGCGCCTCCAAGCTCAAGGCGGAGGTCTGGCTGCAGTCCGACGAGCTGCCCTACATCATATTCCGCCCCACGGGAATCTACGGTCCTCGCGACCACGACTATTTCCTGATGTTCAAGAGCATCGCCAAGGGATTCGATTTCTCGGTGGGATACCGACGCCAGATGCTGACGTTCATCTACGTCGAGGACCTGGCCTGTGCCGTCTACAAGGCGCTGGAGAAGGCTTCCGTCAAGGAAGTATACGACATTTCCGAACCCCGGGCGTATTCGCAGGCGGAGTTCCGTAAGTTCACCAAGGAGTGTATGGGCCGGCGGTTCGTGCTTCCGCTGCGCATGCCGCTGTGGGCTGTCCGGGTGGTCAGCGCTGTGGCCGAGAAGATAGGCGTGGCCCGCAACAAGCCCTCGACGCTAAACCGCGACAAGTACCGCATCATGAAGCAGCGTAACTGGAGTGTCCGGACCGACAAGGCGCAGCGCGACTTCGGATTCCTGGCGGCCACACCGCTGCAGGAAGGCATTGCCAAGGCGATAAACTGGTATAAGGAAGAGAAATGGCTGTAACACCCCCATGGCTGCCGGGAATGGGTCCGGACAGTATAGCCGCCGGCGAGGAGATCGTAGGCTTTGTCATTGAGAATCCGGTCGTGACGGCACCTGCGCCCGCTCCGACATCGGACGGCATGTCATGGATATATCTGGGTCTGGCGGCGATATTCTGTCTGGTGGGTTTCTGCATGCGCAACAGTCCGCGTTACTGGAAGGCTGTGGTGGCGGACCTTGTGGCCACACGCGAGCGCGGGAATGTCTTCGACGAGACCGTTCGCGAGACCACCTTCCTGGTGCTTCTGAACCTGATGTGGACTGTCTCGGCGGGAGTGCTGCTGTGGTCGGCGGTCAGATGCTTCAACCCCTGCAGTCCCGTCAACAGCCCCGACGTTCCCGATGCTCCTACAATCGGCATCGGTATCTGCACCGCCATGTGCCTGCTGTACAACGGCGCGATGCAGCTGGCCTACTGGGTGTCGGGGTACGTGTTCCGCGAGGCCCGGCAGGCGGCAATGTGGGTGCGCGGCGCGGCCGCGGCCGCGGCGCTGGAGGCCGTCCTGTTTTTCCCCATCGCACTCCTGGTAATGGTGCGTCCCGAGTGGACATGGATTTTGCTGATTATGGCCGCTTGTGTGTTCATTATGGGCAAAATAATGTTCATCTTCAAAGGAATCCGCATTTTTTTCAATCATTCTTCGTCTTGGTTGCTTTTTTTGTACTACCTTTGCAGTTTAGAAATAGTACCCTTGATTCTCACGTATGTTCTGACATTACAGATTTGTGATTATTGGCTATGAAAATTAAGAAGATATTGGTTTCACAACCCCGCCCTGTGGGAGACAAGTCTCCGTATTTCGACATCGCCGCACACTACGGTGTCGAGATGGTTTTCCGTCCGTTCATCAAGATGGAGGGATTGACGGCTAAGGAATTCAGACAGTCCAAAATCAACCTGGCCGATTACACGGCAATAATCTTCACGTCGCGTACGGCAATCGACAATTATTTCCGTCTGGCCGAGGAGTCCAGGTTCAAGGTGCCCGACACCATGCGCTACTTCTGCACCACGGAGGCCATCGCCCTCTACCTGCAGAAGTACATCGTCTACCGCAAGCGTAAGATCTCGTTCGGCCTGACCGGCAAGCTCAACGACGCGCAGCTGCTGGCCGCCATGGACAAGAACAAGAAGGAGAAGTTTCTGTTCCCCGTGTCGGACGTACACACCGAGGATCCCACCATCCTGGCCGACCACAAGCTGGACGTGACCAAGACGGTGATGTTCCGTACGGTCAGCAACGACTTCCAGCCCGAGGAGGACAAGGACTACGACCTCTTTATATTCTTCAGCCCGGCGGGAATCGAGTCGTTGAAGAAGAACTTCCCCGACATGGACACGGTCAAGGGCAAGATCGCCATCGGCGGCTTCGGTCCGATGACCCTCAAGGCCATCGAGGACGCCGGACTGACGGCCGACATCGCGGCTCCGTCGCCCCAGCACCGCTCCATGCCCGACGCGCTGGCGGCATTCCTGGAGGCGAACAAGGAATAACCCCGTGAGGCAGGTCAACGACAACATGCTGAGCCAGCTGTATCTCAAGGATACGGCCTTCTCGACGTTGATGCAGCGCCGCATATTCAACGTGCTGCTCATCGCCACCCCCTACGATGCCTTCAGCCTGGAGGGTGACGGCCGGATCGAGGAGCAGATCTACAACGAGTATGTCTCGCTGAACCTGTCGTCGCCGCCACGATTCACGATGGTGGCCACCTACGCCGAGGCCAAGGCCGAACTGGCCTCCAAGCCCTACGACATGATCATAGCCATGCCCGGCGTGGACGTCAGCGAGACGTTCCGCGAGGCTGTCGAGATCGACAGCATGTATCCGCAGATTCCCTTCGTGGTGCTGACGCCCTTCAGCAAGGAGGTGCGCCGCCGCATCGCCAACGAGGACCTGCGCGGCGTGGACTATGTCTTCTCCTGGCTCGGCAACGTGGACCTGATACTGGCCATCATCAAGCTGGTGGAGGACAAGATGAACGCCGAGCACGACATTCTGGAGGTGGGCGTGCAGACCATCCTGCTGGTAGAGGATTCCATCCGTTTCTACAGCTCGGTGCTGCCCTACCTCTACAAGTTCCTGCTGAAGCAGAGCCAGACCAACAGCACCGAGGCTCTGAACCAGCACGAGGCGTCGCTCCGCATGCGTGGCCGCAGCAAGGTGCTTCTGGCACGTGACATGGAAGAGGCCAAGGCGCTTGTCGACAAGTACGGCGACCATATCCTCGGTCTGGTGACGGACGCGCGGTTTCCAGTCAACGGCGAGAAGGATCCCGAGGCCGGCATGAAACTGGCCGAATACCTGCACCGCGACAATCCTTATGTGCCGGTCATCATGGAGAGCCAGGAGGCGGCCAACCGGATTCCCGCCGAGAAGGTCGGGTACACCTTCCTGGATAAGAACAGCAAGACATTGCCGCAGGACCTGCGCCATGCTGTGACCGACCAGTTCGGCTTCGGCGATTTTATTGTGCGCTACACCCAGACCGGCCGCGAGATGATGCGCATCCGCAACCTCAAGGACCTGCAGAACGGAATCTTCGAGATTCCGGCCGACCTGCTCAATTACTATTGCCGTCGCAACTTCATAAGCCGCTGGCTCTACACCCGGGCGCTGTTCCCCATAGCCGAGGCGCTCAAGGACCGCGTGATCCGCGACATCGACGAGATGCCGCTGGTGCGCAAGCTGGTGTTTGAGTGCATAGTGCGTTACCGCCGGATGAAGAACCGGGGCGTGGTGGCCGAGTTCGACCGCGACAACTACGACGACTACAGTAACTTCGCCCGTATCGGACAGGGCTCCATGGGCGGCAAGGGCCGTGGTCTGGCGTTCATCGACCAGATCATCAAGCGCCATCCGGAGTGCGAGAACTTCGACGGCGTTCAAATCACCATACCGCACACAGTGGTGATATGTACCGATATTTTCGACGAGTTCATGGACAGCAACCGTCTGTACGAAATCGCGCTGTCCGATGCGTCGGACCAGGAGATTCTGGAGGCGTTCCTGCGCGGAAGGTTCCCCGAAAGCGTCCGCGCTGACCTGGCGGCGTTTTTCGATGTGGTCCACCGTCCCCTGGCTGTCCGTAGTTCCTCGTTGCTCGAGGACTCGCATTACCAGCCCTTCGCCGGCATCTACAGCACCTACATGATTCCGTATCTGGACGATGACGAGGCGCGCCTGCACATGCTGGTGTCGGCCGTCAAGGCGGTCTATGCCTCGGTGTTCTTCGCCGACTCCAAGGCCTACATGAACGCCACCAGCAATGTCATCGACCAGGAGAAGATGGCAGTCATCCTTCAGGAGGTGGCCGGTCAGGACCATGACGGCTACTATTACCCGAATTTCTCGGGTGTGGGCCGTAGCCTGAACTATTACCCGGTCGGGGCCGAGAAGAGCGAGGAAGGAGTGGTGGAGGTTGCCGCGGGACTCGGCGAGTACATAGTGGACGGCGGCAAGGCGTTGCGTTTCTCGCCCGCCCATCCGGAGCATATCGTGGCCACTTCCACGCTCGAGGGGGCTCTGCGCGACACGCAGACCTATCTCTACGGTCTGAAGCCCAGCGCGGTCAGCGCCGACGACTTCACCACCGACAATAATTTCAATATCTCGAAGATACAGGTTGCCGATGCCTTCAAGGCCGGTGCGCTGAGATACATGGTGTCCACCTACGATTTCCATGACGGCTACCTTCGTGATTCCGACAAGGGACCGGGACGCAAGGTCGTTACCTTCGCCAATATCCTGAAGCACGGCAAGTTCCCGCTTGCCAAAATCGCGGAGTTCATGCTGCAGACGGGCGCCTACGAGATGGGACGTCCTGTGGAGATCGAGTTCGCGGGCAACATCAACGCGGAGCCTGACAAGCAAGGTCGCATCGGCACGGTCTACTGGCTGCAGATCCGCCCCATCGTGGACCGTAAGGAGATGCTGGACGACTCGATCATCTCCGTTCCGGACGAGAAGCTGCTGTTGCGCAGCGACGCGGCGTTGGGTCACGGCATCATGGACAACATCCGGCACTTGGTGTATGTCAAGAAGGATGCGTTCAACAGTCTGAAGACGCAGCAGATCGCCGAGGAGGTGGCGCAGGTGAACCAGAAGATGATCGACAACGAGACGGGTTACATCCTAGTTGGTCCGGGCCGTTGGGGCACAAGCGACCCTGCGCTGGGTATCCCGGTACGTTGGCCGCAGATCGCCGGCGCCCGCCTGATTGTGGAGTCGGCACTTCCCGGCTACCGCATCGAGCCGAGTCAGGGAACGCATTTCTTCCAGAACCTGACCAGTTTCGGTACCGGTTACTTCACCATCGACCAGGCCGCCCACAACGGTTACATCGACACAGACTGTCTTGAATCCATGCCGGCCGAGTATGAGACGGAATTCCTTCGCGTCATCAAGTTCCCCACGTCTCTGACCGTTGCCATCAACGGCATGAGGTCCAAGGGCATCGTCATGAAGCCGGAATCCGAGTAGCGCGGCCCTCGGAGCGATAGAGTATCAAAAAATAAGAATCCGGCCGTGAAGCACGACCGGATTCGCTGTTTCAGAATGATTCTTTTAGCTATGAGACGTTGATTCTCAGAATTTGGCGTTGCGCATGTCGCCGGTCTCGGCGAAGGCGCGGTGGAACGCGAATGCCGATTCCAGCTGGTGCGGCGTGTGGCGTCCTTTGCCCTCCGACAGTTTCAGGTAGTCCCACATCAGCTGCTTGTATTCGGGATGCACGCAGTTCTCGATGATGCACTGGGCGCGCTGGATGGGGCTCTTGCCGCGCAGGTCGGCCACACCCTGCTCCGTGGCCAGGATCTTCACCGAATGCTCCGAGTGGTCCAGATGCGACACCATCGGAACGATGGTCGAGATCTTGCCGCCCTTCTGGATCGACGGGCAGCTGAAGATGGACAGGAAGGCGTTGCGGCTGAAGTCGGCCGAGCCGCCGATGCCGTTCATCATCTTGGTGCCCAGCACGTGCGTGGAGTTGACGTTGCCGAAGATGTCGGCCTCCAGAGCCGTGTTCATGGCGATCAGGCCCAGTCGGCGCACCACCTCGGGCGAGTTGGAGATCTCACCGGGACGCATCACGATCTTGTCGCGGAAGAAGTCGATGTTGTCCATGAAATGCAGCATGGCGTCGTCGCTGAACGTCAGGGCGCAGGTCGAGGCGAAGCGGCACTTGCCCTCCTCCATCAGCGTCATCACGGCGTCCTGGATCACCTCCGTGTACATCTCGAACTGGGGAATCTCCGGATTCTCGCCCAGACCGTACAGTACGGCGTTGGCCACGTTGCCCACACCCGACTGGATGGGGAGGAAGCTGGAAGGAATCTTGCCGGCGCGCAGCTCGTGAACCAGGAAGTTGCAGATGTTGTCGCCGATGCGCTGGGTCTGCTCGTCGGGGCTGGTGAAGGGCTTGATGCTCTCCGACGCGTTGCTGGGAACCACGCCGATGATCTTCTTGGGGTCGATGTGCAGCACGGTGTCGCCGATGCGGTCCGACGGCTTGTAGATGGGAATCTCGCGACGGTGCGGGGGATCCAGCGGAATATAGTTGTCGTGGAAGCCACGGAACGAGTTGTGGTAGTAGCTGGAGTATTCGATGATTACCTTCTTGGCCATCTTGGCCAGTGTTGGCGACATGCCGAGGCCGGCGCCAAGGATCACGTCGCCGTTGGGACTCATCTCGGTGGCCTCGATGATGGCGACGTCGATGTCGCCGAAGAAGCCGTAGCGCAGGTCCTGGGATATGTGGCTCAGGTGATAGTCGAAGTACTGGATGTCGCCGTTGTTGACACCGGCGCGGGCGTCCTTGTGGCTCTGATAGGGGGTGCGGCTCGCGATGGCGTTGGCACGGGCCAGCTCGCCGTCCACATGGTCGTTGGTCGACGCGCCTGTGTAAACGTTGATTTTGAACTCCTCGCCCTGCTCGTGCAGTTTCTTGGCGCGCTCCGCAAGCGCTACGGTCACTACCTTAGGTGTTCCCGAGGCCGTGAAACCCGAAAATCCGACGTTGTCGCCGTTCTTGATACACTGCGCGGCCTCTTCGGCTGTGATGAATGGTATACTCATGGTCCATATTGGATTTAAGGAACGTTTTTGTGCTTTTTATCACCACTTGTGTTGTTTTTTATTGTTGTAAAACATATTTTCACTACTTTTGTGGTGCATAAATTGCGAAATACGTTTCGTTAGCTAATTTCTGCACAAATTTAGTGATTTTATGCAAAAAAACACAACAATGAGCACATTTTTTTTACCTACAGACCAAAAAAAATGCACACCGACCAAAAAAGTGCGCATTGAGACATATGGATGCCAGATGAACGTGGCGGATTCCGAAGTGATAGCGGCGATGATGTCGCTGGCCGGCTACGAGCCTACGGAACGCGAGGACGACGCGGCGGCCGTGCTGCTGAACACATGCTCCATCCGCGACAACGCCGAGCAGAAGATATTCGCCCGTCTGGCCCACTGGAACGCACTGAGGCGCAAGTCGGGCCACAATATCATAATCGGTGTGGTGGGCTGCATGGCCGAGCGCATGAAGCAGGAGCTGATCGATAACCATGGAGTCGACCTGGTGGCGGGCCCCGACGCCTACATGGAGCTTCCCGAGCTTGTCGCCGCAGCCGAGATGGGCGAGCCTGCCATAAACGTGACCTTATCGGCCACCGAGACCTATCGCGACGTGGTGCCGCGCCGCCTCAACGGCGGTATATCCGGCTTCATCTCCATAATGCGCGGATGCAACAACTTCTGTTCCTACTGCATCGTGCCTTACACCCGTGGCCGTGAGCGCAGCCGTGAGCCGAAGAGTATCCTGCGCGAGCTGGAGGACCTGCGGCAGCGCGGTTTCAAGGAGGCTACACTTTTAGGACAGAACGTCAATTCCTACCGCTTCACCGATGCCGACGGCAACGTGACCGATTTCCCCGACCTCCTGGCCATGGTGGCCCAGGCCGCGCCCGACATGCGTATCCGCTTCACCACCTCGCATCCCAAGGACATGAGCGACAGGACGCTCACCCTGATTTCGGAGCATTCCAACCTGGCCCGGCACATACACCTGCCCGTGCAGTCCGGCTCCGACAGCGTGCTCAGGGACATGAACCGCAAGTACACGCGCCAGTGGTATCTGGACCGGGTGGCGGCCATCAGGCGGATCCTGCCCGACGCCGGCATCTCCACCGACATGTTCACCGGATTCTACAACGAGAGCGAGGAGGACTTCCAGCAGACCCTGTCGCTGATGCGCGAGGTGGGCTTCGACTCGGCCTTCATGTTCAAGTACTCCGAGCGTCCCGGTACATTGGCGTCCCGGACAATGCCTGACAATGTTCCCGAGGAAGTCAAGATCGACCGTCTCAACCGTATGATCGCCCTGCAGAACGAGCTGTCGCTGGAATCGAACCTCCGCGATGTCGGCAGGACGTTCACCGTATTGGTGGAGGGACCCTCCAAGCGCAATCCCGATGAATACTGCGGCCGCACGTCGCAGAACAAGTTCGTGGTCTTCCCGCGTCAGGGCGTCGATGCAGGCGACTTCGTGGACGTGACCATCACCTCCGCCTCCTCCGCGACTCTCCATGGGAGTATTGCGGATTAGGGTAGGGGCTGCAGCCAGTCCGCATCCGGATCGGCGAAGAGAATCGAATCCGGAGGTGTTGTTTTGCGGGCCGTCGGCATGTCGCCGTCGGCCTTGTTGTTTTCCTTAGGAGTATTGACTACGGCCAGACGTGAGTTCAGTTCCATGATGCGTCCACGGAGACGGGTGATGCGTGCCTCATAGTTGGCTTTCATCTCCTCGGCCTGTCCTAAGGCCTGTTCGAATTGTTCCATTGCCGTCTCCAGTTCCTTGGCTTCTTCAAGCTGACGGTCTTTCTCGGCCATGATGCGGTCCTGTTCATGCAGTTTCTTGCGGGCGTCGTCCAGTTTCTTGCGGACATTAAGCAACAGTCGGGTCAGTTCCATTACCGAGGCGTCGGACTTGGCCCGCTGCTCATTGGCCTCGGTCAGGTCGGCGTCGGTTCGGGCCATCCGTTCCTGCTGCGATTTCAGGGTGTCGTTGGCACGGGCCAGCTGCTCGGCCTGCTCGGCCGACATGTCCAACAGTTCCTGCAATTCCGTAGCCGTGCGGCGCGGATGCATCCATATGCTCCATGCCTGTCCCATGTCAGACCGGTGTGATCGAGAAGGTTATTGAGCCCTTGGTGGTCGGGGCGTCGGGCTTGGCCGACCAGCGGGCGCTCCGAGCGGCGGCCTCGCAGGCGCGACGTATGTCGGCCGACGCGCCTCCCTGGGCGCGGGCCTCGATCACATTGCCATCGGCGTCGATGGTAACCGATACTTTGACCACCACTTTGTGGCGCAACGAAACCTTCGGCTTGGGACACCCCTTGAACACGCGGCCCGAGGCCACGCCGTTGATGCCCATGCCCACGCCTCCGGCTCCGGTCCCGGCGTTCTTGCCCTGCGTGGTGCCGTTCTGACCCTGGAAGCTCTTGGAGACTCTCGACGATACCTCTTTCCTCTCCTTGTCGGTGGCCGGCGGCTCCTCGCTCTTCACCTCCTGTTTTTCCCTGGAGGTGATTTTCTTATCCACAGGGGGAGTTTTTTTCGGATTCTTGCCCGGCTCTATCTTCTGGGTGTTGTCGGTCTCGGCCGGTTTGGGATTTCCCTTGACCGCAGGGGCGGGGACATCCTTGGTCACGGCGTCAGGCTCGCCCAGATCCTGCAGCAGCTCAGGCTCGATGAACTCCTCCTCTTCCTCGGCAATCAGTCCGATCTCGGGTGTCGAGGCCTGGGCCAATGCCGAGCCATCGAATCGGATGTGTCCCAGCGTCAGCAGCAGACACAGCAGCAGGAGCGCCAGCAGCGTGATGGCGCCGGCCACGAGTGAGTCCTTTTTCTGCTGACGTGTCATGGGCGTACCTCCTTGGCTGATGTGGAGAGCACCATCCTCAGGTTCCTGCGCGCCGCAAGGTCAAGGACTTCCACCACGCGTGCGTAAGTCACCGTGGAATCGGCGTAGAGTGCCACGGCGCGGGTGGAGTCCTGCTGCTGGATGGCGCTCAGCTCGGCGCCCAGGGCCGCTAAGTTGACCGGCTTCGGCACCGACAGGATGTTGGTGGAGTCGTTGCGGTCCGTCACCAGGTACAGCTTGTTCTCCGCGTCGATGTAGACCTCGGTGACGGGTTTCAGGGTGGTCTGCTCGCCGCTTTCCGGCAGATTGACGTCGATGGCGCCCGGGAAGATGATGGTGCTGGTGACCATGAAGAAAATCAGCAGCAGGAATATGACATCGGTCATCGACGACATCGAGAATGTGTCGAGCGACTGGAAATTGCGTTTCAGAGCCATGTCAGACGGGTTCGTTGAGAAGATCCATGAATTCCATGGTGCTGCTCTCCAGACCGTTCATCACGGAGTTGATGCGCGCCACCAGGTAATTGTAGGCGAACAGGGCGATGATTCCGACAATCAGACCTGCCACGGTGGTGACCAGCGCCTGGTAGATGCCGGAGGACAGGACGGTGATGTTGGCCGAGGTTCCGGCGCTGGCCAGGGCGAAGAATGCCTGGATCATTCCGACTACCGTTCCAAGGAATCCCAGCATCGGGGCGCCGGCGGCGGTGGTGGAGAGCCAGGGAAGGCTCTTGCCCAGGTTGGCGATCTCGATGTTGCCCGTGTTCTCGATGGTGACGAGTATGTCGTTCATGGGGCGTCCTATGCGCGACAGTCCCTTGGCGATCAGACGCGAGTAGGGGGTGTCGTTCTTCTTGCACAGGTTCATCGCCGACTCGATGTCGCCGTCGTGCACGAAGTCACGGATGCGGTCCATGAAGTTGCGGTCGTTCTTGTTGGCGCGGTTTATCACGATCATACGCTCGGTGAATACATATATCACCACGAGCAGCAGGATTGCCAGGGGAATCATGATGTAGCCGCCGTCCATAATCAGCGACCACAGCGACAGGGATGTTTCAAGTATGATCATATCGTTGTTACTGTCAATTGTTTACGTTTTCGTTTTTAAGACATTCCAGGTACTGTCGGATGGTCTCGCGGATGCCCAGGTACAGGGCGTCGGAGATGATGGCGTGGCCTATGCTGACCTCGTCCAGCTTGGGGAGACGCTGTGCGAAGTAGCTTAGGTTCCTGAGGTTCAGGTCGTGACCGGCGTTGACTCCGAGTCCCAGCTGCGCGGCATGCGCCGATGCCTCGACAAACGGTTTCACCGCCTCCTCGCGGTCTGTTTCGTAATTGTCGGCGTAGGGCTTGGTGTACAGCTCGACGCGGTCCGCGCCGGTCTGTGCGGCAGCCTCCACCTGACGCAGGTCGGCATCCACGAATATCGACACGCGTATACCCTTTTCTTGGAACCGTCGGGTCACGTCCTTCAGGAACTCCAGGTTGCCGGCCACGTCCCAGCCCGCATTGCTGGTAAGCTGCGACGGCGAGTCGGGTACGAGAGTCACCTGTGCCGGAACGGTGCCCAGAACGATCTCCATGAACCGCCGGTCCGGGTATCCTTCTATATTGAGCTCCGTACATACCAATGGTTTAAGAAGTTCCACATCCATGCGCGTAATGTGTCTCTCGTCCGGACGGGGATGGACGGTAATGCCCTGGGCCCCAAACGACTCGCAGTCCTGCGCGAAACGTTGCACGTCCGGGACGTTCTCGCCGCGGGCGTTCCGCAGGGTGGCCACTTTGTTGATATTTACGCTTAATCTTGTCATTTTTAAATCCAAATTACCGGAATTCGGCATGAAATTTGTATATTTTACGGCTTGAAAGACGTTTATATAATAACATCGAACTTGCCGATAGCGGGGACTTCGCTGAAGTTCCACTGCAAAATTAACAAAAAGAAACGCAAGTAACAAAGAGAAGAGGGAAATATGACAGCAAAAGAAGCAATATCGCCGGTATTGAGGCCGGAAAACGGGGTAGACCTGCCGCATGTGGATGGAGGAATGCCTCTGATCGAGGTATTGCCGCGGCTGTTGGAGTCGACCCGGAGGTTGCTGGAGGTCGACGAGAGTGGGGAGGCAATCGGCGTAATCGACCAGACCTCG
Organism: Bacteroidales bacterium; assembly: GCA_019416425.1. Taxonomy (GTDB): domain Bacteria; phylum Bacteroidota; class Bacteroidia; order Bacteroidales; family Muribaculaceae; genus Lepagella. Next base: position 39,043 of record DXXK01000084.1, on the reverse strand, counting down.
ATGCTGGATGCGCTGGGCAGGATGATCGCCACGCGCGACGACAGCAGCGTCGTGACCGTGGAGTGCACGCCCGGCGAGTACAGCGCGTCGCGGCTGTCGCACGCCGTCGAGGATGCCGATGTCCATCTGGTGGACCTGCTGACGGTCCCGGCCGAGTCGGGCAAGCTGCATGTCACCATGCGCGTGCGCTGCGAGGACCCGACATCCGTGGTCCACAACCTGGAGCGCTACGGCTACGATGTGATCGAGTCGCACGGCGAGTCCAGCCGTGACGCGACGGTGGCCCTGGAGCGGCTGTTGAGCCTCAGGGCGCTGATGGACGTATAACATCTGTATCAACGTTGATAGCATTGCGCGCATACATGAAAGGAATAGCTATATACGGAAACACGCGGCAGGACAGCCATCTGCCGCACATATCAAGGTTCCTCCGCCTCCTGGAGGAACATGATGTGACGCTGTACGTCGAGGAGCGTTTTTCGGAATACCTGCATCGCGGAGGAGTGTATGGCAGCTGGGAGGTCCGTGAGATGTTCCCGGCCGAGGACGTGGACTGTGTGGTGAGCCTTGGCGGCGACGGCACCTTCCTGAGGTGCGCCCGCTGGGTGGCCTACCATGGCACCCCCATAATGGGCATCAACACCGGGCATCTTGGTTTCCTGGCAAGCTACTCCTTCGACGAGATGGACCAGCTGGCCCCCATCCTGCTGGGAGGTCTGGGCCGTATCGAGCCCCGGATGGTGCTCCGCGTGGAGTCACGCTATCTGCCGGAGGTGGTATGGCCCTACGCCCTCAACGAGGTTGCCATACTGAAGTCCGACAGCTCGTCGATGCTTGACATATGCACCTGGGTCGACGGCAATTATCTGGCCGACTATCTGGCCGACGGTCTGCTGGTGGCCACGCCTACCGGCTCCACGGCCTACAACCTGTCGGTCGGCGGTCCGATTCTGGACCCGACGGTGTCCAATATGGTGCTGTCGCCGGTAGCGCCCCATTCGCTCACCATGAGACCGCTGGTGATCGGCGGGGACTCACAGGTGGCCGTGGCCGTCTCAAGCAAGGCCCGCCGTTGCCGCATCAGCCTGGACGGACTGGCTTTCAGCATGCCCTGCATTCAGGAAAACGAAACGGCGGAACCTGCCCTGACCGTCACCAAGGCCGGATTCGCCGTCAATATCCTGCGACGTCCCGAGAGCCATTTCTCCGACATCCTGCGCAACAAGCTGATGTGGGGCAGGGGACTGATCTCGAAGCAATGACGAAAACCTTCTAAAACAAACAAGGCGACCCGTCGGGTCGCCTGTTTTGTCTTGTATAGGTCCTTGCTTACTTGGCCGGAGTCTCGGCGGGAGCAGCGGGAGCAGCCGGCTGTGCTGCGGGTACGGCTGCGGGCTTGGCGGCCGGTGTGGCTGCGGGTGCCGGAGCTGCGGCGTTGGGTATCGGCGCGGCCTGCTGGATCTGCGACGAGGTCATCGGGGTCTTTACCGTGAACGCGCTGCAGATGGACAGTACGCAGATGAAGATGGCCAGGCCCCACGTCAGCTTCTCGATGAAGTCCGTGGTCTTGCGGTAGCCCAGGTACTGGTTGCCGCTGGCGTAGTCGGAGGCCAGTCCGCCTCCTTTGGATTTCTGAATCAGAATCACTCCCATCAGCAACAGGGAGGCGATGACGATCAGGATGCTAAAAAAGATATACATGTTGTTACTAAAATTTTGCTGTTTGACGGTTCTCCTGTCATTGATTTCGCTGGCCGGATCGCTCCTGCATCAGTATCAATTTCTGTAAGAAACGCATTTGGTCTGCAAAGTAAACACTTTTTTTTGGATTTTTCAAATTGAGGTCGGTAATAATTTCCAAAGCCTTACGGTAATTGCCGTTTTTAACCATAATTTTGGCCAAAGCCTCTTCGCCTGGTGCGGGTTGAGGCGCTACGGCCTCTTTTTTCGTCTCCGGTTTCGGTGCGGCCTTCGGCGTGGCCCGTTGGTCCGGCTCGGAGGCTGCGGGTCCCGGGTTCAGGAACGAGTTGAGCAGGTCGGCGGTGTCGTCCTGCTCCATGGGGAGCTCCTCGCGGTCGGCCAGCTGTGCCGCGAAGTCCACGGCAGGGGGGGCTATGGGGACCTCGGCGCCCTCGGCGCCCTCGGCCTGCATCTCTGCCATGTGCGGCGACCCGAAGCGGTCGATGAACTCGGAGATGGTGTCGTCTGTGCCCAGGTCGGGCTGGCGCAGCTCGCCGTAGAAGTCGCGGAATTCCTCGGGGTCCACACCCGTCAGGGTGCGGAGCGCGCTCACGGGGCCCACGCCCACTGCTATGCGCCGCAGCAGACGCTCGCGCTCGGCCCCCGTGGCTTCCGGCAGCGCCTTGACGGCCGGGTATATGTAGTATGGATATTTCTCGCTCATGGTCACGGTGTTGTTTTGAAGGTTACCAGTTGCCGAAGGTGGCGTTGAATATCAGTGTCACGAGTTCCTCGCTGATTTGCTGGCACAGGTCGTCCTGCACGTCGGTCAGCATCAGCGACGACGAGAACTGGCGGTAGGCCGAGAAGCTCTGATCCAGGTTGTTGGACGGGTTTTTGTTGTCCGTGTACACCACATGGACCGTTATGGTGAGCCGGGTCTCCGTGGCGTAGGCGTCGGTGCCGACGGCCTGGGGCGACAGGGAGTAGCCCGTTATCTCGCCGCGCAGCTCCAGGTCGGAGTTGCCGTCGATGGTTTGCAGGCGCGTGTTGTGCGTGATGTAGTCCAGCAGCTCGTTCTCGAACGTCTGCTGCAGCGGCGGGTAGACCAGCGCGGCGCGTATCGGGAACTCGCTGACGTTTACGGTCTTGTAGATGTCGTAGTTGATCGACGATCCGTTGAGCGTGTACGACGGTATGCAGCCTCCCGGCAGCAGGAGGCACATCACGGCGGCAATCAGCGTGGCTATGTTGCGGAACAGGGGTCGGGCTGTCATTCGATGTTCAGGTCGTGAAGTTTACGGTATAATGTACGGAGGGAGATGTTCAGGTCGTCGGCGGTCTTCTTCTTGTTGCCGTCGTTGCGTGTCAGGGCGGCCACGATGGTGGCGCGTTCGGACTCGGCCAGAGGGTCGTCGCCCATGCCCAACAGGTTCATGTCGGCGTATTTGGCCAGCGCGGTGGTCATGGGTTTCGCGGTTTCGCGGGTGTAGCCTGCGTCCTCAGGCACCAGGCGGAAGTCACCGCGGTGCTCCAGCGCGTCGAGGCGGCTCTTCAGCATGTCGGTCTCCTCCCGAAGGGCCATGACCAGCTTCAGCAGCATCTTCTCCCGCTCGTTCTGCTCGTCGGACTGGCGTGTGGCCGGCAGCGAGGTCTCGGAGTCGGTGTGGATGTAATCGCTCAGCATGCTGCGGGTCACCTCCTGTCCGGCATGGAACAGCGCGGTCTGCTCGATGACGTTCTTGAGCTGGCGGACGTTGCCCGGCCAGCGTTGCAGCTGCATCAGCCGCAGGGCGTCCTCGGTGAATGTGATGGGGGCCGTGCGGTACTTCTGGCTGAAGTCCGAGGCGAACTTGCGGGCCAGCAGGCACACGTCGGCGCCGCGGTCGTGCAGATTGGGTACCGGTATGATGATGGTGGAGAGACGGTAGTACAGGTCCTCGCGGAACTTGCCGCGCTTCACGGCGTCCGGCAGGTTGACGTTGGTGGCGGCCACCACGCGGACGTCGGCGCGCTGCACCGTCGACGATCCTACCTTCAGGAACTCGCCGCTCTCCAGCACGCGCAGCAGGCGCGCCTGCGTGGTCATGGGCAGCTCGGCGATCTCGTCCAGGAAGATGGTGCCTCCGTCGGCCTCCTCGAAGTATCCCTTGCGCGCCGAGATGGCTCCGGTGAAGGCTCCCTTCTCGTGCCCGAACAGTTCCGAGTCGATGGTCCCCTCCGGGATGGCGCCGCAGTTCACTGCGATGTACTTACGGTGCTTGCGCGCCCCGAACTGGTGGATGATTTTCGGAAAGAACTCCTTGCCGGCTCCGCTCTCGCCGGTCACCAGTACCGACAGGTCCACCGGTGCCACGCGGATGGCGCGTGCGATGGCGTTCAGCAGCGCCGGCGAGTTGCCGATGATCTGGAACCGCTGCTTCACGGCCTGCACTTCCGAGTCCGGTACGGATATGTTGTTTTCGGATGATTCTTTTACCATAATCGTAATTAGAACCACAAAAATACAAAAAAAACGTCATACTTTAATGCAAAAAAGTCAAAACCGATGATAATTGTATGTATAAATGATAATAAATGTTAGGATATTTGCGAAATCGGGAAATCAGTGTTAAATTTGTGGATAGAAAACCCGGCCATACTGCCGGAAACATCAACTCAACCTCCCGGACAACGCCGGGACGCAAACAACACCGCAGGTCCCCGGCGCCATGACGAGGACCTGGATCAAAGAATGAAAATGAATATAATCCGATTAGTGAGCAATGCCGCCGGACTGGCGGCGATATGTATGTCCGCACTCACCGCATTCTCGTCCGACCGCACCTCGCAGATGCTGAAGTCATGGGAGTTCTCCAGGGATTCCCTGAAGTGGGAGAACGTCACGGTGCCCCACGACTGGGCCATCTACGGACCCTTCGACCGCAAGTATGACCTCCAGAAGGTGGCCGTGGAGCAGAACGGCGAGAAGGAGGAGACCTGGAAGACCGGCCGAACGGGCGGTCTGCCATATCTGGGCAAGGGATGGTACCGCACCACCGTCAACATTCCCGACACCGCAGGCAAGTCGCTGACCCTGAAGTTCGACGGCGCCATGAGCCATGCCCGCGTCAAGGTGAACGGCCGTCAGGTGGCCTACTGGCCCTACGGCTACAACCGCTTCACCGCGCCCATCGACGGAGTGGCACGTCCCGGCGAGAACGTCGTGGAGGTGTCGCTTGAGAACATGCCCCAGAGCTCCCGATGGTATCCCGGCGCCGGACTGTACCGCAACGTGCACCTTATCCAGACCGACAAGGTCCATGTCCCCGTATGGGGCACATACGTCACCACCCCGCATGTAGGCCCCGATTACGCCACCGTCAGGCTGGAGACCCGTCTTGACGGCGTCAGCAAGGGCCGGGAGGTGACCCTCGCCACTGTGATCCGCGACCCGCAGGGCCGCGAGGTGGCTTCCGACACTCATTCCTATAAGATGTATCCCGGCATCACCCCTACGCAGAACTTCGTGGTCAAGAACCCGGAATTGTGGGCCGTAGGCAAGCCTGAGCTCTACACCGCCGAGACCGTCGTGAGCATGGACGGCAGGGAGAAGGACCGTTACACCACCCGCTTCGGCATCCGCAGCGTCGAGGTGCGCGACGGCGAGGGTTTCTTCCTGAACGGCGAGAAGGTGCAGTTCAAGGGTGTCTGCAACCATCACGACCTGGGCCCGCTGGGCGCCGCCGTCAACAAGTCGGCCCTGCGCCATCAGCTGGAGCTGCTGCAGAGCATGGGCGCCAACGCCGTGCGCACGTCGCACAACATGCCCGCTCCCGAGCTGGTGGAGCTATGCGACGAGATGGGTATCATGCTGATGGTGGAGCCCTTCGACGACTGGGGCTTCCGTCCCAAGAGCCCCAACGGCTACGGCTCGCTCTTCAATGACTGGGCCGAGAAGGATATGGTCAATATGATCCACGCCTACCGCAACAACCCCTCGGTGGTGATGTGGAGCATCGGCAACGAGGTTCCCAGCCAATGGGGCCCCGACGGGCTGGGCGAGCTTAAGTTCCTGCAGGACATCTGCCACCGCGAGGATCCGACGCGTGCCGTGACCTGCGGCATGGACCAGTTCGACGCCGTTGTCAACAACGGTTTCGCCGCCGCCCTGGATGTCCCCGGATTCAACTACAAGGTGAACCGCTACCGCGAGGCGTATCCGAAGCTGCCGCAGAACACCATCCTCGGCACTGAGACGGCTTCCACCGTGTCGAGCCGCGGACAGTACTTCTTCCCCGTCCAGAAGGGCGCCAACGTGACCCGTCCCGGCAACCAGAGCAACAGCTACGACGTGGAGTACTGCTCGTGGAGCAACATCCCCGACGATGACTTCGCCGTGGACGATGACCTGCCCTACAACATGGGCCAGTTCGTATGGACCGGCTTCGACTACCTGGGCGAGCCGTCGCCCTACGACACCGACGCATGGCCCTCGCACAGCTCCTACTTCGGTATCTTCGACCTGGCGTCGCTGCCCAAGGACCGCTACTACCTGTACCGCTCCAAGTGGAACGGCAATGCCAGGACCCTGCACATCCTGCCGCATTGGACATGGCCCGGACGCGAGGGGCAGGTAACCCCCGTGTTCGTCTACACCGACTCGCCCAAGGCCGAGCTGTTCATCAACGGCAAGAGCCAGGGCATGCGTGAGAAGAATGATTCCACCAACATGAACCGCTACCGCCTGATGTGGAACGAGACAGTCTACGAGCCGGGCGAGGTACGTGTGGTATCGTACGACAAGGCAGGCAACAAGACCGGCGAGGCCGCCGTGCGCACGGCGGGCAAGCCCTACGCGCTGAAGCTGACGTCCAACCGCGCGTCGCTGCAGGACAACGGCGAGGACCTGGCCTACGTCACGGTCCAGGTGGTGGACAAGGCCGGCAACATCGTGCCCGCCGACAGCCGCGAGGTGCGCTTCCAGGTCAGCGGCGCCGGCCGCTTCCGCGCCACCGCCAACGGCGACCCGACATCGCTGCGTCAGTTCCACCTCCCGGTGATGGACCTGTTCAGCGGCGCATGCACCGCCATAGTCCAGAGCGGCGACAAGCCCGGAACCGTGACCCTCAGGGCCACCGCCAAGGGCCTGAAGCCGGCAACAATCTCGATACCTGTAAAGTGAAATTACATAAACTCAATATTAACCAACATCATAACAACCTAATCCCATGGATGAGATGAGAGAGAAAATCGCCAAGGCGTTCAAGGAGCGCTTCGGCGTCGAGGGCACGGTGTACGCATCGGCCGGACGTATCAACCTGATCGGTGAGCACACCGACTACAACGGCGGATTCGTGTTCCCCGGTGCCATCGACAAGGGCATCATGGCCGAGTTGCGCGCCAACGGCCTGGAGAAGTGCCGCGTGTACTCGATGGACCTGGACGAGTACGTTGAGTTCGGTCTGAAGGAGGAGGACGCTCCGAAGGAGAGCTGGGCACGCTACGTGTTCGGCGTTGCCCGCGAGGTCCAGAAGCTGGGCGGCAAGGTCGAGGGATTCGACGCCGTATTCGCCGGCAACGTGCCTCTGGGCGCCGGCCTGAGCTCTTCGGCCGCTCTGGAGAGCTGCTTCGCATTCGCCCTGAACGATATGTTCAACGAGAACAACATAAGCAAGTTCGACCTGGCCCGCATCGGCCAGAGCACCGAGCATAACTACTGCGGCGTGAACTGCGGCATCATGGACCAGTTCGCCAGCGTTTTCGGCCGCAAGGGCAACCTGATGCGTCTGGACTGCCGCTCCATGCAGTACGAGTACTTCCCCTTCGACCCGAAGGACTACTCGCTCGTGCTGGTTGATTCCCGCGTCAAGCACGAGCTGAAGGACAGCCCCTACAACAAGCGTCGCGAAAGCTGCGAGCGCGTAGCCAGGAAGCTCGACATGGAGACCCTGCGCGACGCCGACATGGCGATGCTGAACGCCGTCAAGGGCGAGATCAGCGCCGAGGACTATTTCCGCGCCAAGTACGTCATCGAGGAGAAGGACCGTGTGCTGGCAGTCTGTGACGCTCTGGAGAAGGGTGACTACGAGACCGTCGGCATGAAGATGTACGAGACCCACGAGGGTCTGTCCAAGGATTACGAGGTAAGCTGCGAGGAGCTGGACTTCCTGAACGATGTGGCCAAGGAGGTCGGAGTTACCGGTTCGCGCATCATGGGCGGAGGCTTCGGCGGCTGCACCATCAACCTGGTTCCCAAGGATATCCACGACAAGTTCATCCGGGAGGCCACTACCCGCTTCAACGAGAAGTACGGCCACGAGCCTAAGATCTACGACGTAGTCATCAGCGACGGTGCGCGCAGAGTTTCCGAGTGATGAAGATTACGAGCGTCAAGTATCCCGGCCCGCAGGGCGAGATCACGGTCTACAGGCTGACGAATGCCAAGGGCGCCTGGGTGGAGCTGTCCACCCTGGGCGCCGGCATCCGCGGCGTGGCCGTTCCCGACCGTGACGGCCGGATCGAGGAGGTGGCGCTGGCTTATGCCGACGCCGCCGACTATATGGCCGACGGCCCCTGTCTGGGCAAGTGCCCGGGCCGCTACGCCAACCGTATAGCCGACGGACATCTCGTTGTGGACGGCAAGACCTACCAGCTGGCCATCAACAACGGTCCCAATGCGCTGCACGGCGGTCCCACCGGCTTCCAGAACCGCATCTGGGATTCCAGGGAGATCGAGAACGGCGTGGAGTTCACCTACGTCTCGGCCGACGGCGAGGAGAATTACCCCGGCCGTCTGGAAGTGAAGGCCACCTACACCTGGAGCGAGGACGATGTGCTGACACTGCGCTTCGAGGCCAAGGCCGATGCCGACACTGTGGTGAACCTGACCAACCATGCCTACTGGAACCTGGACGGCGCCGACAGCGGCAAGATCTTCGACCACAAGATGAAGATCAAGGCCGGTCACTGGCTGCCTACAGACCCGACCGAGGTTCCTCTGGGTGACATCGCCGAGGTCGATGGCACTCCGATGGATTTCCGCGAGTTCAAGACCATAGGCCGTGACATAAAGGCTGATTTCGAGGCCTTGAGGATCGGCAAGGGTTACGACCATTGCTGGGTGCTGGACGGCTGGACTCCGGGCACTATGGTACATGAGGCCGTTGTGCTGAAGGGCCCTAAGAGCGGCCGTGTGCTGACTGTCTGCAGCGACCAGCCGGGTGTTCAGATCTACACCGGCAACTGGCTGGACGGCTGTCCCGGGAACCGCAGCGGCCGCAGCTACGAGGACTATGACGGCGTGGCCATCGAGATGCAGGGTTTCCCCGACGCACCGAACCACCCCGAGTTCCCCTCGCAGTACCTGAAGGCCGGTGAGGTCTACGACCGCACCATCCGCTTCGCCTTCACCGCCGAGTAAGCCCCTAACCATCATGCTGACGGCCGGCCTTCTTCTGAAGACCGGCCGTCGCTGTGTTATCGCCCCTGCCGTCTACCGGAGGTGGGTGCGGACGTAGACGTTGAGGTTGGTGTCGTGGGCCTCGAGACCTAATTTGCCGCGGATGGAGCTGCTCGTGTTGTAATGCGACGAGGTCTCCAGGTAGTTGCCGATGTCCTTCCCTTTCAGTCCCAGGCCGAACAGGCACATCATGTTGATCTCGTCGTCCGTCAGGTTATGCTCCTTCAGTTCGTTCATGAAGATGGGATAGGTTATGGCGAACTCATTCCTTAATGACTTCAGGAACTTCTCCTTGTCATTCTGGATGGTCTTGACCAATTCGTTGTAAGACTTGGCGAAATCCTTGTTTTTGGTTATTTTGCTTGCCAGCAACCCGTTGAAGATCTCCATCCGTGAATCGGACATAGCTCTGGCACAGTTTGACCGATTCTTCTCTGCTTCCAGTAATCCATTCAAGGCCTCAAGACGTGAATTGAACAATGCCCGGGTGCTTTGCGACAGGCTCTTCTCGTCCTCCAGCAGCCCTTTCAGGCTCTCGGCCTCCTGTCTGAGTCCATCCATCTCAAGCTGCATTTTGGCCTCGGCAAGCTCGTGCCGCGATTTGCTGAGCCGCATCCTGTAGTACAGCGCGGCAATCACGGCCAGCAGAACCAGCAGACAGGCTATTGCCCCGTATACGATGGCTTTCCGTTTGTTCGCCTCCTCCAGTTTCTCGACTTCTACCTTATGCCTTTCATCGATATACAGGGCATCGGTCATCCAGTAGCCGGCCTCCTCGTTCTCCGATGCCGTGATATAGTCCTTGAGTTCATGATAGGCTTCCTTGTACTGTCCCAACTTCTCGTGTATCTCTGCCTTTACGGAGGTGTAGGCCGTGGTGTCCGTGGTCCGTATCCGGGAGATGATGCCCAGGGCCTCGTCGTTCATTCCAAGCCTGGAGTATCCTTGTGCGAAGTCAATGGAATCACCTTTGGTCATATGTTTGTCTTTGTTCCGCTCCAGGAAATCCCTTATTTCATCCGGTGTCCCGAATTCCAGTACGTAAGCGAGACGTGTTGTGAACATATATTGATTCTCCAGCTGATTGTCTGCCGCCGGTTAGGGACAAATGGAAAGGATGCTGTCCGCATGTTGCCTCTCGTCTAAATATATATACCCTTTTGCTGCATTGGTGTAGCAATGCAATGCAAAGGTCTTCTCCGCAAGCTCATTGTATAGATTGGCTGCCTTGACATTGTTTTCGATGTAGTCAGGCAATTTGTATTTGTTATTGTTCAGAAATCCCAAGGCAACGTAAGCATGAGCCAGCGTCAGCGAATCGAGGACGCCATCTTTAAGATCGCATGCCTTCAGGAAGCAACGCATCGCCGGAATCGCATCTCCCCGATCCATAAAAATGCATCCTTGATAGTAAAAGGTTCGCATCTTCTCGTCGGGAGTGCCATGTTTCGGATAGTAATCTATTGCCGGCTTTAGAACATCAAAGTCAGTTGTGAAGATATAGTTTTTATCCAACGCCATTGATTTCAACAGGGCATAGCGTGCTGCTTCCTTCTTACCTTTCAGTCTGTCAGTATCGAGGTCATCGAGAATGGCGAGAGCTGAGTCCGGATGCTCGAAAATCACGTTTTCGGCTTTGTCCATCTCTTTCCATGTCTCGCTATGGCCGCAGCCGGACATCGCTGTCATGGCCGCTGCCATGACGGCGATTGTAATTATACGTATGATGTTATTGTACATTTTAATCAAGGGGTGTGTCGGTGTGTCTTTGTTTAGATAACGGATTTATCTTCCGGATAGTCTAAATTGCGTTTATGTAGAGACATGGTAATCTCGGCAGTATAGAGGAAGACGCTGGTTTTGCTGGGTTTTGCTGGGTTTACGGGTGGATTTTGCGGTTTAGCCGGAAATTTGTTATCTTTCCTCTAAAGAAAAAAACTTTCTTTAGCCTGCCGGTGTAAAAATCTCGGGATTTTTATATAAATTTGTAGATTGATTCTCTAATGACGCGATTATGGCAGAGATCCTCTATCCGGTAAATGTACAGAGTTTCCGCAAAATACGGTAATATGGCTACGTATACGTCGACAAGACCGCCTATATCCATAAGCTGGCCAATCCCGGCGGCTATTTCTTCCTGAGCCGGCCGAGACGGTTCGGCAAGAGCCTGATGGTCTCCACCATGGAATGCTATTTCCGCGCCGAGCGCGAACTGTTCCGCGGTCTGGCCATCGACCGGCTGGAACCGGAGGAGTGGATCAATTACCCCGTCCTGCGTCTGGACTTCACACGTGGAGGATACAATAACTCGGAGGATCTGCCAAGATTCCTTGAGAAGGTTGTGGACGCTTGGGAGAAGGAATACGGCACGTCGCATCCCGACCAGACACCCGACTGGCGTTTTGACAAAGTAATCAGGGACATCTACGAGCAGACCGGCCGGCAGGTGGTGATCTTGATTGACGAGTACGACAGCCCCATAGTCGACACCCACGACAAACCTGAACTGGAGGCGGCCAACCGCAGGACTCTCCACGATTTCTATCGTGTCATGAAGGCCAACGAGGACTATCTGAAGTTCGTGTTCCTGACCGGGGTGGGCAAGATAGGGCAGATCAGCGTGTTCAGCGGCCTCAACAACCTTAAGGACATATCGCTCCATCCCGACTACTCCGCAATCTGCGGTATCACGACGCAGGAACTGCTGGACAACTTCCGCGAGGGTATAGAGGAACTGGGTAAAGAAATGGGCCTCGCCAACGAGGATGCATTACGGAAACTTAAGAATCAATACGACGGTTACCATTTCTCCCAAAGACTGGTAGACGTCTATAATCCATACAGCGTTGTCAATGCCTTGTTCGACAGATCCATAGGCGATTACTGGTTCCATTCCGGCACGCCGACGCGGCTGGTAAGGCAGTTTCTGGAGCAGGACTGGGGTACAATCGACCTGGAGGGCACGATTGTGTCGAAATCTGATATGGACAGCGGCGATGTATTGGGCAATAACCTGGCCTTATCATGCTACTATACCGGTTACCTGACTATCAAGAGCTATAATCCTGAGGAAATGGAATTTACTCTGGGTTACCCTAATGCCGAGGTTCGGGATGGATTCTTCAAGTACCTGATGCGAATGGCGCAGGGCTGGGATTCCACCGAATCCTCTAATTTTGTACGGTCGCTGAAACAGTTCGTAAAACAGGGTGACATCGATGGTTTCCTGCAAGAGATGCAGTCGTTCCTGGCGGGCATACCGTACATGTCGCATACCAACAAGGAGCCGCAGTGGCAGAAGGACATATTGATCGTTGCGCGCCTGGTGGGCATGAACGTCGATGTGGAGCGGCGCACGTCGCGAGGCCGCATGGACATGGTGCTGGACGGCCCGAAGGCCATCTACATCATCGAGTTCAAGTACGGCGGCACTCCGAAGGAGGCGTTGGACCAGATCAACGAGAAGGAATACGCCCTGCCGTATCAGAACAGCCTGAACCCGAAGTCGATAGTAAAGGTCGGCGTGAACATCTCGCCCAAGACGCGCAACATCGACTCCTGGCTCATCGAATCAAATGCGTAACGCATTGATTCAATGCATAGTTAAGAATACATAACGCATAATCAGTAGCGCGTCACTCCATGCCGCGCATCAACTCGGACCAAAAGCTTATTGAAAACAGTAGCGTGGGCTCTCCGAGCCGCGCACAGAAATGGCCAAAGGACATATTGAATGGATGACGAGGGCGCCTCGATGTACGACCTGCAGGGTCGTACGGTCAATCCGGAGACCGCCCGTCCCGGCATCTATCTCCGCAACGGCAAGAAGATTGTAATCCGCTGACGCTTTAAAATAGACCGTGAAAGGGGAATTCTTCGTTTCCGTCACGGTCTATGGCTTTATTTCATACGGGTTCTACTCCGCGATGATCCAGGAGTCGAGGGTGCGGGTGGCCGTGGAGATGTTGACGCCCACCTTGACGATGGGCTTGCCCAGGGCGCGGTAGGGGAGGTCGTAACGCTTCTCCTCGATCTGCCGCAGCGTCGCCTCCGGCGTCTTGTCCAGCTTGAACTTGATGATGTATATGGCCTTGGGGCCGTCCAGCACCATGTCGATGCGCCCGTCGGACGTGGCGCGCTCCACGTCGACCTCCAGACCCACCAGACGCGAGACGATGTAGACCAGGTCCTGGTAGTGGATCTCCGTGTCCGGGTGGGTGCGGTAAGAGTTGCCGGCCATGAATGTCTGCATCAGCGTCAGGAACCCGTCGATGTCGCCGGCGCGGATTGCACCGCGCAACTTGTCGGCCCACATGTCGCGTTTCTTGCCGACCATTCCCGTCCAGGTCTTGACGACGCCGTCGAAGAACGACTCCCGGACCTCCTTGTTGGGATAGCCGAGCACGTACCGGTAGCCGTTGTCGGTCCTGACATAATCCTTCAGGGTAAGGTATCCGGTATAATAGAACAGCACCTCGAGCTCGTCGCCCAGGACGTCGCCTACCTCCAGGGTACGCGGCGCGACCATGGTGTCCTCCAGGTCCTGGACGGGGAATTCCCAATGCTCCAGCCTGTGCAGCAGACGTGTGGGAGTTCCGGTCTGATACCAGTAACTGCCCAGATAGCCGTCCTGGAAGGCGTTCAGCAGGCTGTAGGGATTGTATACGTCCGTCAGGTCGCGGGCGAAGTGGTAGCCGTCGTAGTGCCTCTTCAGTTCCAGGACCGTCCGGTCAGGATCCCATCCGTTCACGTCCCCAAGCTCCCGGATACCTTCCTGGAAGCTGCCTATCAGCTCGTCGGTGGTTATGCCGCAGATGGCGGAATACTCCGGATTCAGCGAGATGTCGCGCAGGTTGTTGAGCCCGCTGAACACGTTGACCTGTCCCAGCTTGCCGACTCCCGTCAGGAACACGAACTTGAGGTACTGCGAGCAGCTCTTCATCACGCCGTAGAAGCCGCGGAGGGCATCGCGCATGACCCGCTCCAGCTCCGCGTTGTCCTGGACGTCGATTATCGGCTTGTCGTACTCGTCGATCAGGACCACTACGCCGATACCGGTCCTGTCGTAGGCCGATTCTATTACGCCCTTGAATCGGGTCGCGACATATTCCGACTCATTGGTGCATCCGTATTCTTCCTCCCATCTGTCCAGATGGGTGCTCAGCACATCGGTCAGACTGTCGGCACTGTCATATATCTGACCGTTCAGGTCCAGGTGCAGCACGGCGTGGCTTTTCCATTCCTCCGGCTCCAGACGGTCGATGGCCAGACCCTTGAACAGCTCGCGGTTGCCGCGGAAGTACTCCTCCATCGTGGAGACAAGCAGGCTCTTGCCGAACCGCCGCGGACGGCTCAGGAAGAAGTACTTGTTGGACTCCACCATCCGGTGGATGTACATGGTCTTGTCGACATACACGCATCCGTTGCGGATGATCTCTCCGAAACTCTGGTCCCCGATCGGGTATCTTGCCGTCTGTGCCATCTCTGTGCTGTTCTTGCGGAAACGTATGTTTCCAATTCCATCTGCAAATATAACACTTTTTTTATAAAAACGATAGGACTTTCGTCGGGAAGCTGCGTCATAGGGGTGACAACATAAACAAACAACAAGAACAGACAATGAAGAAATCAATTACAGTTGGAATCGCCCTGTTGATGGCCGCCTGCACGATGTGCGCAGGCGTAAACGCCTCGGCAGCGAACGCAAGTATCAAGGCCGCGAACGCAAAAGGGGTAGCGAAACTAAGCCGTATGATGGGACTGGATCGTCAGGCAGCTAAGCGCGTGGCTGATAATGGCCAGGTACTCCGCGCCCCATCGGCATCCGAAGCTTCCGCCGATATGCTGCCCGGAAAGATCCTTATGAGCACGTGGAATAGTGGATCATGGAGCCAGCCCACAACCATTCTGCGGTCATACAACCCCGACGGAACGGTTAGTCACGAGACCGAGACAATGGTAGGCTCGGACGTGACCGTGCACCGCGACTACACCTACAACGAGGATGGCTTGCCCGTATCTGTGGAGGAGAACGAGTCGCACGGCGACGCCTTGGTACTGATTCCCGTCAAGCGTACAATGTATGTGTACGATGCGGTGGTCAAGGATTTCTGCGTCAGCGAGGTCACCGAGGATTACGTCAACGGCCAATGGATAGCGGGCGATTCGGAAATCCACACCGTAACCCGCAATGCAGACGGAAACGTGACCGAGGTGGTATATACGGAGGACGGTGTGAACGACACCTCCCTGCGCATTGCATATGGCCAGGACGGCAAGGCTTCGAAAATCTCTTACTATGACTATTCCGATAATGAATGGGAACTGAATACAGTGATCAGCGATATCGTATGGCACGAGACCGACGGCCAGTTCATGGAACCGGAGAATTTCTTCATGACCGGAAGGAACCGTATCAGTAAATGTCTGGTGGAAGTTTCCGACGGCGAAGGTGATGACCGGTTCACTCTCGACATGGAGTATGCCGCCGATGGGAGTTGCAGGGCCGCTATGGACGGAATATTCGAGGGTATCGAGGTCCCCGGCAGTTCCATCTCCTTCACTATGCTGGAGAACGGTGGAAACGAATACAAGTTCTCGCTGAACTACGGTGACGAGATCATGAATACAATCTATCGTTATGAATATGACGCCCGGCACAACCTGCTCGTGTATTTCGATGCATGCGAGGATATAAGCGGCTTCCCCTACACCGAGTATTATTCCTATGTCAAGGGCGTCGTCTACTGCAACCCGGAAACGGGGCTGCCGATGACCTACATACTCAGGAGCCTGCCTGACGATTACGGATACGAGGTGTCGGAGCTTTACGACGAGCCTGCCGGACTGGAGAACGTGGTGAAATACCGATACTATGACTATGTCACCTCCGGCATCGACGACATCATTACGGATTCAGAGGCGCCGGTGGAGTACTACGACCTTAACGGCCTCCGCGTGGACCGTCCCGCCCACGGCATCTACATCATGCGCCACAATGGCAAGACCGCCAAAGTCATCCTTTAAGTAATAGGATGCCAATCACTGAATGTAAACACAGCGACGCCGGGGCCCGAAGGCTCCGGCGTCGCGATGTGATGGGGGGTGATCAGAAGTTGTAGTAGAAGCCGATGGTCAGGTTGCGGGTGTCGAAGTTGACACCGCCGCGCTCCACGGCGCCGCCGTCCTTGGCCGCGTCATTGGCGCCCTGGTAGCCCAGGAATCCCAAGTGGGCCAGTACCGTGAAATGGTCGGTGATGTTGATGGCGATACCCGGCTTGAAGCCTATCTCGTACGTGCAGGCCGTGTCCGTGTCGTTGTCGCCTACCGAGGTGGAACCGATGCCGAAGCCAACGCCGCCGTCAACGAACAGCTGGACCAGATTGTTGCTGGTGCGGAAGTAGGTGAATCGGGCGTAAGGGTTGATGTTGAACAGATTCATGTTGGTGTCCTCGCCGGCGTAGTTGCGGTAGGTGTAGCCGATGTTGCCGCCGAACGCCCATCTGTCGTTGAAATTGTAACCAACTTCAGGCTGGAGCGAGAATTCGTTGGTGGTGACACCTTTCTGACTCTCATGCATGAAGCCTACGCGGCCACCAAGGTACCATCCCTCGGCATTTGCCTGTGTCGCGGTGCCAAGTGCCGCTACTGCCAACAGCAGAGTGGTAATGATCTTTTTCATAATATTCTTAAGTTGTTACAGTCCGGCTTCGGGTATCGGGATACCGCCGTTCGGACCAATGGGTTATATAATGTTTTTTAACTCCTTTCACATAAAACAACTTATAACCGATCATTATTGTTTGAATTTGTAAATATTTTAACAATTGTAAATTCGGTTGGGGTGTTTGCCTGCAATCCGGCCAAATCAGTGTCTTATTGACGATTGGCACCGGGAGCGTAGTGGGGATGATGGGTCAGCAGCTCGCGGCGCAGGGTGGAGCGGTCCAGATGCAGGTAGATCTCCGTCGTGGCTATGGACTCATGTCCTAACAGGGCCTGGATGACGCGGAGGTTGGCTCCTCCTTCCAACAGATGGGTGGCGAACGAATGCCGCAGCGTATGCGGCGAGACATGGTGCGTGATGCCGGCGGCCTCCGCCAGATCGCGGATTATGTAGAACACCATGACGCGCGACATCTGACCTCCGCGGCGGTTCAGAAACAGTATGTCGGCCGAATCCGGCTTTATAGGCCCGCGTATGCGCTGCTCCAGATAGTCCCCGATCAATGCGATGGACACCGGCGACAGCGGCACCAGACGCTGCTTCGATCCCTTGCCCTCCACCAGCACGCACTGGTCCGACAGCATCAGGCGCGACAGACGCAGCCCGACCAGTTCCGACACACGCAGCCCGCTGCCGTACAGCGTCTCGATGATGGCGCGGTTGCGCAGCGACTCGTCCTTGCCTGGATCGATCGCGGCGATCATGGAGTCGATCTCAGATGTGCTCAGCACATCCGGCAGCTTGCGGCCCATCTTCGGCTGCTCGATCAGCGCCGACGGGTCGGCCTCAAGGATGCCCCGGCTGCGGCAGTAGCGGAAGAATCCCCGTATCCCCGAGATGAACCGTGCCAGCGATGCCGGCGCAAGCCCCATCTCAACCAGATCGCACAACAGCCGGTGCAGATGATCCTGAGTGATATCCTCCAGCCCCAGTCCCTCCGACTCGGCGAAGGTGAGCAGATGGCCGATGTCCACGGCATACGAGGCGGCGGTGTTGGCCGACAGACCCCGCTCCAGGGTCAGCGACCGCAGATAGCTTGCGGCGATGTCGCGCGGTGACTGCGGCATGGTCAGATGGACATGGGGTACAGCACCTTCTGCTGTCCCGGATGATGGATGGCGCACAGGTTGCGCCTGCCGCGGAACACCAATCCCTCCGGCAATGCCTCGAAGATCTCGTCGTCCCACCCTTCAGGCACGTCGCGCAGCGTGACCCAGTGTCCCGGCTCCTGCAGCGACTTCTTGATGATGTCCAGCGGCACGAAGTCGGTATGCGAGCAGATCAGCTCGCAGCCTGCCGCCTCGCGCATGGCGTGCGTCACCTTGATGCGCGTGTCGGCGGCATGAAGCGCCGCTAAGTAGGGCGCCTCGATGCCGTTGGGAATGAAGACCGAGGCCGGACACAGCGTGGCCAGAAGCCGCAGGAACATCCGTGCCTCGCGCCGTGTGCGGCGTCCCAGCCCCGTCGGCATCGAGTCCTCGATGTCGGCGTAGCCGTACCAGGCGTAGCCGCCGGGATGCACAGCACGGATCACCAATTGGTATCCGAACGGCGAATGCACCCCGTAGCCGTGCGCGTGGCGCCAGCGCTGGAACATGTTGTTGTGTGACATCGCGATTCCGTTAGGTTGATTCTGTTGCGTATGGGATCACTTACTCCGTTACCTCGATTCCCGGATCCTTCGTTTTCCTTTTCCTGCCGCGCAGCCCGATGGCCCATACGGCCAGGGCGCCGAAGCACAGCACGTAGATCAGTATGACGCCGGTCATGGCCACGCCGTTGGTGACGCGCAGCGACTTCGGGTCGAAGGTGAAGGTGATGTCGTGGCTGCCGGGTGCCAGACGGATGGCGCGGAGCACGTAGTCCACGCGGCCGATGGGCATGTTCTTGCCGTCGACGGTGGCCTCCCAGCCCCAGGGGAAGAAGATCTCGCTGAACACCGCCACGCCGCCGTTGCGGCTCACGGCCTTGTAGGTCAGGCGGTCCGGCGCATAGCTTGTCTCGTAGATGGTGTCGCCGGGAACGGGTGCCGTAGCCTGCCCCAGGACTGACCGGAACTGTCTGTCGGCCACGGCCACATGTTTGGTGGGGATGGAGTCCAATGCCGCCATCTCGCGGTCGGCGTTGTCCACATAGTCCACGCGGCTCACGAACCAGGCGTTGCCGTTGGCATCCGGATTGACCTGATACTCGTTGCCGGACAGGATATACTTGGTGTTCAACATGTTCAGCACCTCCGGGTTGCTCTTGGAGATCTGCTTGTCCAGCAGGTCGTTGTAGCGCGTCAGCTTCGCGGCGTGGTAGCCGCCGATGGTCTTGTGGAAGTAGCTGGATCGTGCCGAGGAGAAACCGGCCACGTCAAGCACGCGGTAGTTGGCGGTGTCCTTCAGAATCTGGCGGTCGGCGTCGGTCATCTGGAATGCCGTGGTGTTGTCCTGCGGTGTGGTGAAGTTCTCGCTGTTGACGTAGCGGGTATTGACGGCGAACAGGTCGATCAGCACGATTGCGGCGATGCCGCCGGTCATGACCTTGCCGTTGAGCCTGCCCTTAAGGTAAAGGAACAGGACCGCGCCGCCCATTGCGATGAACAGCAGCGAGCGCAGGCAGTCGCCGCGGACAAGCGAGAGACGAGTCTGACGGATGGCGTCGAGAACATTGTGATATGCCGGGTTGGCGTAGGCGCCGGCGGCCTGGAGCTGCTCGGTCTCGGCCGCGCTGAAGGGCTGCCCGAAGATGGCGGGCGAGACGGCACCGATCAGGCAGACGGCCGCGCCGATACCGAACACCAGATACATCACCCAGGGATTGCGGGTGAAGGCTTTCGGGTCGTCGATCAGTTTCTTGACGCACATCACAGCCAGCAGCGGCACGCAGAACTCCACGACCACCAGAATGCTGGACACGGCCCGGAACTTGTTGTAGCCGGGGAAATGGTCGATCATCAGGTCCGTGAACCATGCCAGGTTATGGCCCCACGACAGCAGGATGGCGAAGATGGACACGATGAACAGCGCCCACTTCATGGGACCCTCCACCATGAACAGCGCCAGGATGGCCAGCAGGAGGACGAACGCACCGACGTAGACCGGGCCGTTGGTCATGGGCTGGTCGCCGAAGTACTGCGGGAACTGGTCCAGGAACTGGTACTCCTCGGGCGTCAGCGTCAGCTGGTTGGCTTTGTCGGTCTGTGCCAGGGACTTAAGCTGTGTCTCGCCGGCCACAGGCTTGATGGTGGCGCCTCCCTTGACGTTGGGGATCATCAGGGTCCAGGTCTCGTCCACACCGTAGCTCCAGGCGGTTATGGCCGCGCGGTCCATGCCGCCGGTGGCCTGTGTGCCTGGCTCGGGACTCAGGTCAGTGGCGCGGCCGCGCACGGTCTGTTTGGCATATTCGTAGGTGTTGTACAGGCTTGCCGAGTTGGCCGCTACGGCCAGGGCTCCCGCCCCGATCACGCACACCGTGGCGATGCTCCAGTCCCGCACTTTCTTTTCCTTGACTGCCGTCCACAGCCATGCCAGCATCATCGCGATGATCACGAAGATGAAGTAGTACGACATCTGCGGATGGTTGCTCTGCAGCTGCAGCGCGCCGAACAAAGCCGCCAGCGCCATGCCTCCCAGGTACTTGCGGCGGTAGCACAGAGCGATGCCGCCGATGGTGGGCGGGACATAGGCCAGCGTGACGAACTTCCAGATGTGGCCCGCGCCGATCAGGATGATGAAGTAGGTGGAGAAGCCCCAGGCTATGGCGCCGAACAGGGCGTTGTACCAGCGGAACCGGAAGCAGAGGCACATGATGAAGAATCCCAGCATCATGGCGAACAGCAGGTTGGCCGGAGCCGGAAGCCACAGCATATAGGCCTTGCCTACGAAACCCAGAACCTTGTTGGCCGGGTAGGTGGGCGCGATCTGGAAGTTGGGCATGCCGCCGAACAGCGAGTTGGTCCAGCGGGTGGTGTTGCCGGTGGCGGCCTCGTAGGCCTTGCCCTCCTGACCGTTGGCTACGCCTTGCATTATGTCGTGCTGCTGCAGGACATGGCCCTCCAGGTCGTCCGGCGCGAAGAACACCACGGACACCACTGCCATCAGTACCACCGACAGCAGCGGAAGCAGATATTTCCTAATCATTGTCGACATCGATTTTTATCTGGCGGTTCATGCTCTGTTCCAGACTGATCAGCGTCTCGGTCTCGGTCACGCCGGCGATATGCTGAATCTGGTCGTTGAGCAGCTGCATCAGGTGCTGGTTGTCGAAGGCATAGACCTTGATCAGCATCGAGTAGGGGCCGGTGGTGAAGTGGCACTCCACAACCTCGGGTATCAGCTCCAGCTGACGCGCCGCCTCGCGGTAGAGCGACCCCTTCTCCAGCTTGACGCCTACGTAGGTGCAGGTGTTGTAGCCTAACTTGTGCGGGTCCACGATGTAGCCGCTGCCAACTATCACCTGCATGTCGATCAGGCGCTGCAGACGCTGGTGGATCGCCGCGCGCGATACGCCGCACATCTCCGCGATGTCCTTAGAGGCCATGCGCGCGTTGCTCATCACTATGTTCAGAATCTTTTTGTCAAGATTATCGAGTCTTTCCATAATTCCCTTCGTTCTGTTCGTTTCCTTTGTCGTGTTAATCTGAAATGCAGATATTGGTCTTCTTAATCTGAAATGCAGATTGTCGCAATAATTGACAAAATTACAACAAAATCCTTAAAACGGCAACTTTTTGCACGCAAAATGTTACAGGAAATTAAATTTTAAATACGTTTCTTGGCAAATTGCGATGTGGTCAGGGCTGAAAGGGCGCCGATTGCCAACAGCGGCACCAGGCACAGCAGCAGGTCCGTGGCGCGCACCACGACGGGGTAGGCCGACATGATGGTCTGCGTGCCGTCGCCGATCTTGATGAAGCCGAAATGCTGCTGCAGCAGGCACAGCGTCAGTCCCAGCATGATGCCGGCAAGTCCCCCCACGGCCGTGACCAGTATGCTCTCCCAGGCGAACACCGAGCCGATGCGCCGGCGCGACAGCCCCATGGCCGCCAGCGTGGAGAGCGTCGGCTCCTTCTCCAGCACCAGCATGGACAGCGTGGAGATGATGTTGAAGCTGGCTATGGTCAGTATGAAGCCCAACAGCAGGAACGATACCCATTTCTCGATCTCGATCATCCGGAAGTTCATCTCCTGCTGGCGCAGGCGGTCCTTGACCGTTACTCCGGGCCCGAGCGTCTTCTGGATGCGGGCGGCCAGCGCGGCCGGGTCGGTGCCCGGCGCGGCGGCAATGTGCAGGTTCGAGGCCTGGTGGGTGTACTGGAACATGCGGCGCGCCGTGGGCAGGTCCACGATGATGCGGTTCTCGTCGTAATCGTTCTGCAGCGCGCGGAACACGCCGCTGACGTACAGCGAGTCGGTGATGAAATTGGCCACGGGATTGGCCATGTTGACGCGGCCTTCGCGCCGGGGCGTGAACAGCAGCAGCCGGTCGTCGGGAAACGACGACATCTGCGAGGCCACGCCGATGCTGATCACGGTCTCCGGCATGCCTCGGTCCATCCCGGCCTTGAGGTACTTGCCCTCGCGCGGGTCGATCAGCTTGCGAATCTGAGTGGTCCGGGCGTACACCTCCGGGTCGACGCCGACCAGGTAGACTGGCATCTCGCGTCCGGCGGCTATGATCAGCGCGTTGTCGGCTACGGTGGGGGTGGACACGGCAACGCCCCCTATGCCGGCCGCCACGGCGGCAAGGCTGTCGGCATGGGTCAGCACCTTGCCCGCGGCCGGCTCAACCAGTATGTCCGGAGCCAATGTGTCCAGACGCTCGCCGATCACGCTCTTGAAGCCGTTGAACACCGACAGCACGCACACTATGGCTGCCGTGGCCACCGCCATGCCGATGATCGACACGGTCGCGATGGCCCCGACGGCCGAGTGCGATTTCCTGGAACGCAGATAGCGGGCCGCTATCCGCGCGGGCAACAGGCTCATTATCTATCCTCGGATTCTGTTTCGGTTGCGGATGTGGGTTCCTCGCCGGGCACATGGCCCAGCAGTCGGTCTATGTTTTCGGCGTAGTCCAGCGAGTCGTCCATGTAGAACTGCAGGTCCGGACACTTACGCAGCGTCTCTCTGACGTTCTGGGCCAGGTCGTAGCGTACGGTCTTGCTCTGGCGCTTGATGTTGTCCAGAATCTCGTTGCCGCGTTCCGGCGGGAATATGCTCAGGTACACCTTGGCTATGCTCAGGTCCGGCGACACGCGTACGGTGCTGACCGATACCAGCGTGTTGCCCATCTTGGCCGTCTGACGGCGGAATATCTCGCCCAGCTCCTTCTGCAGGAGACGTGCTATCTTTGCTTGTCTTTTGCCTTCCATATCAAATATACATTAGTAATAATAGAACGAAGAGAGTGCGATTATAGTTTGCGGATCAGTGTCAGTCCGTCGCGCAGTGGAATCAGCACCTTCTCCACGCCGGGATCCGACGCGACCGTGTCGTTGAAGCGCCGCACGCCCATGGTCTGGCGGTCGCGGTCGTAGGCGGGGTCGATGACATGCCCGTCCCAAAGCGTGTTGTCGGCCAGAATGTACCCGCCGGGCCTCAGCAGCGGCATCACCGCCCGGTAGTAGGCGGTATATTCCCGTTTGTCGGCGTCGATGAAGATGAAGTCGTAGGATTCCGGCTCCATGCCGCCGACTGCTTCCAGCGCGGATCCGATGTGAAGTGTTATCTTGTCCGCAATCTCGGCGGGAGCGTGCGCGAATCCCTCGCGGATGAAGTCCTCCAGCTCGTCGTCGGCCTCGACGGTGTCCAGGCGCCCGTCGGCGGCCATTCCCTCGGCTATGCATAGCGCCGAGTAACCCGAGAATGTACCTAATTCAAGCGCACGGCGCGGGGCGATCATGCCGGTCAGCATCTTCAGCAGGCGTCCCTGCACCGCACCGGAGCACATGCGGCCGTTCAGCAGCCGCAGGTTGGTGAGCCGGTTCAGCCGGTAGAGCCATTCAGGCTCGCCGCTGCTGTGCGATTCGATGTATCTGTCCAGGTTGGCGTCCATTTCCTATATCTTATGTAATTATGCCTTGAGTAGAGCCTCCACGGCCAGACGGTATCCCATGCGGCCGCAGCCTGCAATGACAGCGCGGGCGGCGCGGGCGGTGACTGTGGTGTGGCGGAATTCCTCGCGCGCGTGGATATTGCTGATGTGGACCTCGATCACGGGGGCGGGGATGGCGTCGATGGCGTCGGCCAGGGCCAGCGAGTAATGGGCGTAGGCACCGGGGTTCATGACGATCCCGCGGACCTCGGGGTCGAAGCCGTACTCATGCAGGGCGTCGATCAGCTTCCCCTCGGAATTGGACTGGAAATCGACGATCTCGACTTCCGGAAATGCCCGGCGTACCTGCGCCAGCGTGTCGGCGAGTGTCTCAGTGCCGTATATTTCGGGGTGGCGTATGCCCAGCAGGTTCAGGTTCGGGCCGTTTATGATTGCTATCTTCATGTCGATTGCACGTTGGAAATGTCGGAAGCGCATCGATGCCGTATGGACTCGATGCAATTGGAGTATTGCCTATAATACGAAAAAAGAGCAACAGGCAGTCGAAACTAACACTGTTGCTCTTCCTCTCTCCTCGGCGGTGCGTACGGGACTTGAACCCGTGACCCCATGCGTGACAGGCATGTATTCTAACCAAGCTGAACTAACGCACCATTCTTGTTTCTGTCCCTCGCGACTCTTTCGGGAGGAGCACCCGGGGTTTGTTTCCCGTTTGCGAGTGCAAAGTTACAACCATTTTTTGAATCCACCAAATATTTCGACAAAAAAATGCGATTTTTTTTGAAAAAACTTCAATTTTCTTAATTTGGAGCATTATTCTGCCCTAAAATCACCCTTCTTATCCCCATAATTCCCTCTCTTGCCGTCCATGGCAGCGCTGCCTCTCCGCCCCGTGCATAAGTCTGGATTTTACACGCCTCGGTGCGTTAATAATGATTGTTCCATGTTCTTTCTATGCGCAAAATATAATTGTCCTTATAGCTGTTGCAAAAATATTTCTCAAAAAATGCCTGAAAAATTTGGAGAATTCGGAAAATGGTTGTAACTTTGCACTCGCTTTCGGAAAGGTATTGTGATTACCTCCCACATCGGTTGCAAGACAGCGCTGATGAAATCACCAATACTGGCCGACGTCCGACAGTGGACCACGCTGATTTTCCGAAACATACAACGGGGTGTAGCTCAGTAGGTTTAGAGTACGCGTCTGGGGGGCGTGAGGTCGCAAGTTCGAATCTTGTCACCCCGACCAAAAATTTGTAAGTGCCTGTAAGTCAATTACTTACGGGCATTTTTGTTTTACCGGTGCGGCAAATGCGCGACATGTCGCTTTTCTCACTATGGAATCAGCGCTGTTTTGTGTCGACGGTTGTTATATCGGTATGAAAGGTTTTTTTGTTGCATTGGGTCTGGCCGTAGCCGGCGCTATTGGTCTGTCCGCGTGGAGCGCGGAACCCGTCGTCATTAATTATAAGGTAAACTATCAGGTGGCCTTCATCATGAAGGAGGTGGCCCGGGGCACCGTGGAACTGCAGTCCGAAGGGCCGGAGTTCTCGGCCTCGCTCAACGGCCGGAGCATCCCATGGGGAGGTCGGGTCTATGAGGTGTCCGACACGCTCCGGATATCGGTGGTGCCGGGCAGCGGGCCGGCATATATGCGCCTCCGGGAGACGGCCCGCAGCGGATGGTACTTCAAGCCTCTCGAGAGCCGGCTCCGCGATGGATCCTTCAACCGCGCCGATCCGGCCAACTATAGGAATACCGCCGGACAGGGACAGCTCAGCTGCTCGCCCCTGACAATCGAGGCCGTTAGCATAAGCACCGACATGCTGGGCATGTTCTACGTGTTCCGCGAGCTTGATTTCTCAGCACTGGAGCCCGGACAGCGGCTCGCCATACCCGTCGGCAAACCAGACGGCGGCGAGCAATACGCCTATGTCACCTACACCGGTCTGTCGGAGTGCGGCGGCATCCCCGCATACGGGGTGGTATGTGAGTTCAGTTACGACGGCGAGCGTTCAAGTTACCCCGTGACCTGTCAGGTGGACAGCGATACCCGTCTCATCCTGTCCATGTCGGCGCAACTCGACATCGGCCGCATGGAGATGGTCATGGACCAGGAATAATATAGTCCTTAATAATATAAGCGATTCCCCGTCCGGATGGGCGGGGGATTCGTTATGGTTATGACGGGATGTCTTTAGAACATGGCCTTGACGGTTGCTGATTCTCCGTTGGCGAAACGCGCGCGTACCACGTAGATGCCGCTGCGCAGGCCAGTGTTCAGCACGCCTGCGGCGTTGCCGGCGAAGACCTTGCTGCCGTCAGCGGCGAAGACCTCAATGTAAGCCTCGCCATCCACGCTGACGATGCCGCCACGCTGCACGCTCAGCTTCGAATCCTTGACCGGGATATCCTTCACGCCCGAGCTTGCAATCTCAGGCAGTCCCTGGAACACGTAGCCGAAGAAGTACGCCGGGTTCAGCACGTCGAATGTGTTGGAGACGTAGGTCGTGACGGTCTTCATGTCGGGGGTGCAGAACGGAATACCGCTCAGGATCTGGGTGTCCATGTAGGTGTCGTCGGCATCGGGATCGTAGACCTCGACTTCATGGCTCATGTTCTCGTTGATCCATGCGGTCAGTTCGGGACATGACTCGGCATAGTAGTCCTGAATCTCCTTAACTCCCTCCACAGGATCGATGACGCAGGCCTTAGGTGAGTAGAGGTCGCCGGAATATCCTACCAGCATGCCGTTGTTGCCGGCGCAGGTAACGTTGACGCCGTCGGCGCTGGTGTAGGTCTTGTAGCTGTCGTCCTCAAGGTTGAACGCATAGACAGTGGATTTCGGGTCGGCTTCCTCCTCGCGGCTGCCCTTGTTCAGGAACGGCGAATGCTTGGGAGCGAGCTTGCCGGGCTTCGGTCCCCTGAAGGCCGAGTCGGGGACATAGGTCGAGTAGAAGGTCTTGCCGTCGGGCGACAGCACCACATTGTTGAATGTCAGGGTGATGCTTCCGGCGGTAGCCTCGTCTACGGCCGCGTCGTAAGCCTCCTTGTCGGCCATGTACTTCTGGCATGCGGCATCGTAAGCTGCCTTCTCCTCGTCGGTCATGAAATCATCGATGTCAGGATAGGTGCTGTAGTCGGTGCCTCCGGCATCCTTCCAGGCCTGAAGTGCGGCGGCGTAGGCTGCCTTCTCCTCGTCGGTCATGAAGTCCTCCTTGTCGGGATAGTCGCCGGGATTCTCCGGAACCTCCACCTCGGGATGCGTGTAGAACAGGTTAAGACTGGGCAGCGAATAGCTCCACTCGCCCGCGGCGTCGCGTTTGTAGACAATGGGGTAATCCCAGAAGCCCGACGATGCGGTGATGGTGCCCGCCACCACGTTGCCGTCGGCGCTGATGGCGTTGGCTGTGATGTACTGCGGAACGCCGCCCAGGAAATCCTTGTCGGGATGGGGCAGAAGCACGGGAGCGTCGTATTCACCCTGCGCGTTGCGTGTCCATACGGCAGGCAGCATCATGACGTTGCGTGAGTCGATGCCGAAATTGTCGTTGCCCACGTTGCCGCAGATCATGCTGCCGTCCGGGGTGATGGCGTGCGCCATGTTGAACAGGTCGGGATGAGGCGAGGGGAGAATCGTCAGGTCGCCGTCCTTGTAGATCACAGCGTTGTCGGTCTGCTCGTAGGTGGTCTCGCCCGTCATCTCGTAGAGTACGGCGTTGCCCACGGCAGTGCCGTCGTTGGCGACGCATGTGCCGTAGCCGGGAAAATACTTGTTCTGGATGTACAGTTCCTCGCGGTCGTCCATATACACGTACGCGTCTTCAGGATTCTCCAGGTCCACGATGGCAAGCATTATGCCGTCGATGGTGAAGATTCCATACTTGCCGTTCTGTGAGATGCCCATGAACGGAGCGTTGTCGAGTTGCGTAGCCTTGAACTGGGCCGACATCGGTATCGACGCCGCCAGAAGGCCTGCGCTCAGAAGTAATGCTTTCTTCATGCTTTGTTGTTTTATGGTTATTGTTTTGCGTTTTGTTGTGTTCATGCATGCAGCCATGGGTCTGCGGAGACCTGGTGCTGCAGCGTAGTGTCGTGTGTCGTCTTAAGCCTTCCGGCCGGGTCTAAACCACAGCGGCAGTCTGCATGACGGTTTACGCAAACAAAATTATGCAAAATTTATAAAATCTGCAAATTTTTTGTAAGAAATAGTGGAAAATTTCCGCCCGGATGCCCGGCAGCCGTGTACGAAAATAGGCAATGTCCTACATTCTAAGCGAAATAATGCTCGTAAAAGCGGGAGATTTAAGGAAATTTTAGTAATTTTGCAGGATGATGCAGCCTTTTGTAGGCTTCGTCATTAATCCATATGTGAATATGGACCCCACGTCGATTAAGTGCAAGCTTAGTTTTTCTAAGTTTATTTAATCAACAAACAGTCAAAGTTTAATTTTAGCGAGGAGTGCTGTCGTGATGACATCACTCCTTTTTGTTTTGGGGACTAAAACCATCGCCTTGCGGGACCCCATATTTAAGCATTATCCTCCCCTGTAAGGAAAGAATATTACAAGTGACTCTTCACAAGAGATGCTTTGTTGTTGTAATTGGCATAGAGTCAGCGTGTTGCGACGACGGGGAATAGCGATTTGCTGAACATGTGGTGTCAATGCTCCTTCCGGAGTCTATCGCCCAGGACCGAAAAAAGGCTCCATCACTGAGTGTGAATGGAGCCTTTTGCCTATATTGTCAGTTGCGCATCATCTATAATTATGGTTCGGTGAGGATGGCCGGGGAGATGTCCTTGGCCATGACTGTCATGTCGGGATTGAGGATGTAGATGGTCGGAGAGGCCTTCAGGTCGTACAGGTCCTGATCCAGGATGGGAGTCAGCGCATAGCCGACAGTCCAGTCCTGCGGCATCTCGCCTGCGGTGCGCTGCCATAGTCCGCGGTCGCTCTCCGCGTCCACGGCCAGCACCAGGAACTTCTGCGACAGCGGCTCCTGTCTGAGACGGGAAATGACGGTCTCGCAGCTTTCGCAGTCGGGATTGTAGAATATCAGCAACACCGGCTTGTCGGCGGCAAGACCATGCAGCGACATCTCCTGGTCCTGACGGGTCACAAAGCGGAAATCCGTGGCGACGGCCCCCACCCTGTTCCTGAGCGCCATCTCCAGCCGGAACGAGTCACGTTCACGCCGGCCGTCATCCTCCAAGGGCGACGCAATGTATTCCCTGAGAAACGGAATGTACAGTTCGTCCGACCGGTAAGGAGAGTTCGGGTCATAGAGATACTTCTCCGTCACGTGCGCCAGCATTCTCCAGGCGCCACTGTCCGCTTCGGCACGTTCCAGCAGCCGGTCCACGGACTGACGCACCGAAACGGTATCTGTGCCGGACAGCACCATCACGAAGTTGGAGAAATTCTGCTCCATGAAGGCGGTGTCCAGGCTGAGCCGATGGTTACGGAAATCCATGGCGTCCCACCAGTGCAACGCCGCGTATGCGGCACGGCGCGCCGGGTCGGTTATGGAGTCCGGGATAGCTGGCAACGGCAGATCCGTCACCGTTTCCACGGCCCCGGGATTGGCACTCTTATCCTTGCCGGAGCACCCTCCGGCCATTATCAGTAAGCTAACGCCCATGAGTATGGCGACTGCCATTCCCATGGGCGTTGCATTGGAATTATAGGATTTCATTTAATCTCTGAACCTCATGTTATATGATATGTCGGATCAAGGTTTCTAATCCACATCCTTGACGCACCGGATGTATGATGACCTACCATAAGCATTAAAGTCGATAGTCTGCGTAAGTCCATCAAAACGGGCTACCAGTGCGCGGTTTGTCAGATCAGTTCCAGTAGGCAATGTGCCGGTATTTACTCCGGAATTGTTGAATGTAGAGAATGTAGCGGACATTAAAAAACCGCTTATATCATTACTAAGTAAACCTTTCAGTAAGCCA
Source organism: Bacteroidales bacterium (assembly GCA_019416425.1). Taxonomy (GTDB): domain Bacteria; phylum Bacteroidota; class Bacteroidia; order Bacteroidales; family Muribaculaceae; genus Lepagella. The sequence continues at coordinate 9,187 of DXXK01000084.1, read as the reverse complement.
AGATTACGCATTATGGCCACTTCTTTGATATTTGGCACGCGCCATCCATCACCCAATATGCCGCAAGGATTATCATTATCGATACTATTCCTAAATGCACTAAGCGACGGCCTATTGGCATCAGTGTAAACAATATCATAGCGCAACGTATCCCGGGAACCATTGTTGGTATTTACGGTCTGGTATCTTCCTTGCGAAATCTCGAAATTATAATATAATGAATTATAAGTTCTGTCGCTTATTACATGCGCAGGCATCTGACCGGCTCCCGTGCCATTGGCGGTAAGTTTGTTGACTCGTTTGGACGACAGTGAGTAATACGACATTGACACGACTCCGCCTTCCTGCCGGTTGGTGCTTCTTTGCCTGAATACATACGCCGGAACGGTTCTGTCTGTCGAACTGATTGTCGCGACACCCTCTTGATTAACGCGAAGGTTCAAGCCAAGATTCCGGATACACCTTACTTCCCATGGGTAGGTAGGATCATTATAACCCCACTGGCACCAGTTGCTCGACGACAGGCCTTCCATGGCCCAAAGCACACGCCCGTCACTCGCAAAGAACAGATAACGCCCCACTGGGCCGTTCCATCCCGCATTGCCATACGATTCTCCGTTTCCACGTGTCAGCTGCGTAATCTTTGAGTAATTCATCAGGGGATTCTCCAGCGAGGCATTACCGAGAATGAGTCGCAGATACTTGCCCATAGCCGGAACATACCAGCGGATCTCGTCCAGATCGATGACATTGTTTCCGTTGTTGTCGCGGTTACGGTTCATGCAGGCGTTGATTGCCTCGATATAGTAGTTTGCATCGTTTGTGGCACTCAGACCGGTAGTGGCGTCCGGCTGGGGATCATATGGCGATGACCTTTGATATTTATAGCTCGCAGCAGCGGTGTTGGTAGTCCAACCTCCTTCATATCCTCTCAGTCGAGCCACATTATACTCAGCGCCTCCGGCAATGCCTGTGTTTCCCTGGGGAATCTTTGTGAACTTGGTCCTCTGGATGAAATTATCCCAGCTATTACCCTTAGAGTTTATCCAAAGGTATATGTTATACCTGCCGTTTTCGTCCGAGAAATCAACATTATTGGCACCACTTCCGGAACTGGTGTTCAAGCCATAGGACCGGCGCAGATTGAGGCCGAAGGACTCGTTGGTACGCTCCACACCTACCGCCGAGCCGCTCTGACGCGCCCCGGAGCCTTCCGCGAAGGACTGCGTGGAGTAATAAGTCATGATGGACTGCTGTACGCCGGCATATTTTGAGCTGGAATAGATGCTCTGTCCGTCGGCCGAGATACTCCGCGTCACACGGATGTAGAAACGCCGCGGATTCTGGTTGACATAACTTGCCCATAACGGTTTGCCGTTCACTTGAACGCTCTCGTCGGCATTCTCGGCCTCGTAGGCATACTCGTTTACGAATACAGTGTACCAACCTGTGTCCGATTTCTGGTCATCGGTCAGCTTGCCCTTGGATACGTCCCACAGATTGAAGGTTGTGCTGCCTGACGCTCCACGCGGAGTGTACAGCGCACGGACGTCAGGGCCGGAAGTGGGTTTCAGCTCCACCCAGCCTATATATTTCAGCTGGTCGGCTGTAAGCCGGTCGCTGTTGACAAAGTCCGTCTCATCGTACGTATGCTCAACGCCGTTCTCGTATGTGGTCATGATGAAGCCGAAACCGGTTTTCGTCACGTCATCGTACGGATTAAGTTCGAGCTCGCTCAGCTGAACGTTGAACGAACCGTAATGGCAGTCCAGCGTGAATGGAGCGTTCTCCACGTCCGCCACCTGGCCTTCCACGCCCGGATACTCACCACCATATTCGTTACTGTGGTGAGCCTCCACCAGAATCTGTTTCAATCCGAGCACCTTGACGTTGTAGGTATAGTCAGTGTTGCGATAGCAGTTGAAATCCTTCGCATTCCCGTCCATATAGCCCAGATGAATCAAGTAATTTGCCACACCGCTGCGGGACACGGTTTTATCACCTCCCGGATTGCCGTTGTCATCCACATTCAGTTTCTCCTTATACTCGACCGTACAGGTTATCAGCACATACGAGGCCATATTGTTCGGTGTCCACTTGTCACCGCACAGACTTGTGAATATTCCTGTATTGCTAAGATACTGGTCGTTTGAAGGAGGCTCCGTGCCATCGGGCAGTAGCGAGGTCTTGATTTCCTTGTCTCGCTGCGCGTACTCGGTGATGTTCTGAATTGCTTCATGCTTGTTCTCGCCCTGCCAGTAATCGAAACGGTAGGTAGTGACATTGTTCTCCGTGGTGCTGGTGATGTTGTTCTGCGCGAACTGGGCCGGAGACACGTAATATGTTTCCTTGTTGTCCTGGGTGCAGACATCGCCGAAATTCGCGGTCATGCCGTTGTCGGCGGCACGCTCGTAGAGCCATGAGTAGGCCGGGGCGTTGAACACCTGATAGGATGTCGGCGTAATGGTCACGTCCTCGCCGGCGGTCAGGTTGAATTTGACGTGCGACACCAGACGACGCAGATGGATCGCGCCGTCGGTCAGGGTAATCTCGCCTGTAGATGACGCCGGGATGAAATACGACTGGAAATCATCGGTCTGCCAGTCCTCTATGCGGTGAGGATATGCCGTATGGTCGCCATCGACGGCCAGATTGGTATAGCATCCGGCCATAGGCAACGGCACTGTCGGAGCGTTAAGCTCCTGCTGGTCCGCAGGCGAGCAGACGGCTATGTTCAGGAATTCCGGCCATGTGTCGGCCTCGGCCAGCAGCTCGCGCAACGGCCGTGGAGTAAGGTTGTCCTTTGTGACCCCCATGTTGTCGATGTTTGCCACACCTACGATGAAGCTGTGGCCGGACTTGGTGTCCAGTGTGACGCGATGCGGCACTTCCGAGTCAGTGGTGGGAAGGTCCTCCGTCACGTTGACCCACTCGCTGGTGGCCTGACCCGACAGCGCCGAATATGTGCGTACCCACAGCGAATTGACCTGGTTCAGGCTCGGCTGGTCCAGGGCCGCACGGGTCTTGACCTCCATGCGCGGCAACGACAGGTTGAAGGTGACGCGGACATCCTCGTCGCTGAGGGTATAGTCCGGTATGGGCATGTCGTCCTGACATGACACCGCCGCCATACCCAGCGACATGACCGCCGCGGCATTCAGTAATATATCCTTTATGTTCCTTTTCATTGGATTATGCGGAAAACAGTTGTTTGAACCCTATTGTAAAGTTCTTATTCAAAAGGCGGGATGGTGATGTCGGCAGGCTTGTCCATGTCGCAGACAGTCCAGTTGACCACAATCCGGCTGGTGGTGTTCACGCTCGTGATCTCGTAACGGTAGATATGGTTACGCAGCAGCTGGGTGCACTTCTCCTTGTACTTGCCGTCCTCATATACACCGAGACGGAAGGGCAGGATCAGCGACGAGCCGTCGGAACCGTCACCCTTGGTGGTGACGCGTATGTAAGGCGGCTGAGTTATGGCTATGCCGTCGGAAGGGTCGGCGTATTCATAGACATATCCCGAGAAAACCGGAGCCTTGTCGGCACGCAGCGACTGCGCGTATTCATCGGGCACGAAATCTATCCGCACGTTGTCGGGCACGGCACCGATCTCGTCGTTGTTTTCGCTGAACACCGGGGGATTCAGATAAGTGCACGTACGGGGGACCGAAGGCGCTATGACCTGCTGGGTCTCAGGCAACGTCACGTCGCCGCGCATCCACTGGCTGTAGGCCGGCAGCTGGCTGCCACGGCTGAAGAAGCCGTCCAGCTCCGCCTTCTCGATCCGCACGGCATCGTTGGCCACCGCCTCGGTGAAGCCGCCGGTGTAATTGGCCTTGTCTATGATCTCGATCTTGGCCAGGGCACGCAGCATGTAGAGCGTACGTCCCGACACTCCGGCTGATAGGTCGACCGGTGCTTCCCTGGTCGAGGCCTTGAGGTCGGACACCGCCACGGTGAAGTTCTGAAGTCCCGACATGGGGAACCGCTGGACACCCTCGATGTCCTGATTTGCGTTCATAAGCAGGCTCGGGACAGGCTTGGCCGTGAGGACTGTGTTCTGGGTGACGCCGCACAGGTCGCTGATGGACGTCACACCGCGTGTGGCACCGGCCCATACGGCACCCATGCTGTAGCCGTTGGCAAGCGACATGATGTAGAAACCGACGCTGCTTCCGTCGGCGGCATTCTCGAAGTAAGGCTCCTCGAAGCTGTCCATCACCGTGTACTCGCCGGTCCGGTCCATGGTGACCGTCGGGGTCAGGAACCGCAGGAATTTCTGATTGCTGTCGAACAGCAGGAACTGCATGTTGCCGACATCGATGTAATCCTCGGGCTGGCTTCCCTGCTGGTCCCCGTCCAGGTCGGCGGCACGCGTCCGCATGTCGCGGTTGGTGGCCACCTTGAAGCTGATGCTCACGTCCGAGTCATGCCGGCCCGGCTCCGGTACGTCCGGACACGCGCCGTCATCGTAGACGCAACCCGTCAGGGTCACGGCCGCAAGAATCGCCGCAAGCAATCCTCGTGAATATTTTCTGATTATCTGGTGCATGTTCAATGTGCTGAGATTCATAGTCGTTCATTCGAATCACATCTGCTCGTCCTGCGGCGGCACCACGCGCCAGCCGTTTATGTAGACCCTGGCCTTGAGCCACGTCATACCCTTGTCGATGAAGAACATCATGGTATAGTCGTCGTAGCAGTCCAGGTAGTCCTGGTCATCTGTCGTCTGGCTGTACTTGTCCTTGACCAGCAGCAGATACTGTATCAAGGGAATCGACAGTACCTCCTCACCGGTGTCGCGCAGGCTTATGGTGAGACGCTGCGGCATGTCGGCCATCAGGCGGCTTGTGGAGAACTCGGCCAGGACTCCGGCCGGCAACTCGGAATCGTCCATGGTGGAACGGGTGGCTGCATTGTCCGGTTTGTCGAACGTAGCGTAGGTCTGCTCCACACTCCAGGGTGTATAGATGAATTTATCCGATGCCTTCATCACGGCGTTGTTCCAGTCCAGCACATTGTTGTTTCCGGTGATCTCGAACTTGAACTGCGTTGCGTCCATCGGCATTCCGTCCACATTCTGCATCAGCACCCGCAGCCGGTTGGTGTCCTTGGTCAGATAGACAGGACCGATGTCGGTCATGCCCCAGTGTTCCGGGAATTCCACATCCATCGCCGTTCCGTGGAACAGGCGTGTCAGGTCGGAGCCGGAGGTAAGGTTCGGCGCGGTCCCCTGCAGCGGCAGCGTGGCGGTGAAGTCCGTCATGGCTGTGCCATCGCCCAGAAGGAAAGACACCGGATTCGGCGAAAGGGCCGGACCCTCGCACCACGACACCAGGTCGTACGTGCCGGGCATCAGGTCCACATCCATGCCGTAATCGTTTATTTCCGAAATCCTGCGGTCCTCGGTCTTGGACAGCACCAGCTTACCGGACTTGTCGTAGACGTTGAGGTGCACCGTGGTGACCTGCGAGCCGAACGCATCGGCATGCAGGACATTCTTGACAAAACGGAACCCGACCCTGTACCGGATGGCACAGTCGCTCTGGTCCTCATAGACGGCGTTGCACGATGCCAGGCCCGAGACCATGGCCAATATCGCCATTGATGCGAAGATATGTATGATCCTATGATACAGATGCCGCGTTTTCATTAGTCTTTCTGTTTGGTCGTTAATTCTTGTTTTATGATATTCGGCCCTGTGGCCGTGGCATATTTCAATTTAGGGGTGCCTCGAGGCACGGCGGCTGCATGTCGCAGCTTCTGAATCGGCCTGCGGCTTGTGGCGTACACCGATGCAGCGCAGGCTTGCACGGCGTATGATTAAGGATTGAGGAAAGGAAAGGTGCAGGGACGCGGCATGCGTCGTGCGGATGGATGCGTCGCCGCGTCCCTGCATTGCTGTCCGAAAATGCTAAATCATCAGAGGATTACATTCTGTGCGGGCACTATGCGCCAGTTCAGGATGCGGATAGAATACTTGATGTAGTAAGTATAGGTATCCATCGGGGTCACGATGGGAGCGTTGGGGTCGAACACACCCGAACCCATGCCGCCGATAGACTGGACATTGATCGTGTAGACATGGTTGCGGACCAGACCGAAGTCACCGATACGAACCTTGCTCCAGTCGGTTGTCTCCTTGCCGTCAGTTACGGTGAAGGGGCTGTTGGTGGTATCCTCGGTTGCGCGGAGGTGCTTGATGGGAATGCCGAAGTAAGCGATACCGTTGGTGAAAGCCTTGGCGTAGTTGAGCTGGCCTGCCAGCTGCTGGTTGACGTATGTAACCTCATCAGCACTCTCGATCAGTTTCCAGGTATCCGTACCCATAGGGCTGTAGTACATGTTGGTAGGAATGCCGGTCAGCTGGAGGGTAACCAGGTTCTCGGCCAAAGCCTGGTTGCCGCGGACGTCCTTGGTAGGATGCTTGACTGCCAGCGAAGGAGATGTTGTTCTGAGCAGCGTACCGTTGGCATCCGTGGCGATGATCTGCTGGGCTGCCAGCATGGCGGCATCGATGGTCTGTGCGCCGGTCTGTGCGCCGGTTGGAACTGTACCTACAAAATAGAGCTGGTCTTTCCAGATGTCGAACGAGGTGTTGGCGGGAAGGGCGGTCTCGCCGTTCTTGACGGTATACTTGCCGACCAGCAGCGCGGAGGGTGCGGCGGCATTCGGGTTCAGGGACTGGAAGGCATCCTTACCCATGGTGTTCTCCAGAGCGTAACGGGTTACGGCTGTATTGTTAGCGGCAATGGCACTTCCATTGTCACCGACAACCTGATTGTAGCTATAGTACTTCAGCTCGAAGGGAGCTACGACCTGGCCGGCACCGGTTCCCTGGGCCGCAGTGGCGACATCGGAAATGTTGTCGGACACACGGGGGAACTCGGGTGCGTAGAAAGCCGGGGAGCAAGCCCAGTAGCTACGGAACAGAAGCGCGTCATTCCAAATGTTCTGCCATCCCGCTTCAATGTAGTTGTTGACATCAGCCAGCGTAGGGATGGGGGCATCGGCACCGTCTTGTATTGCAAAACGCTTGATGGAGTACATGGAAGGGGCATCTGCGGTAACTGTCCATGCTTCGGGAGCGAATTCCAGAGTGTATCCATCCACTGTCTGGGCATCGGCAGCCTTTTCAATCTTGAAGTTAACCTTTGCGGCCATACGTTCGATATAGATATCCACAACCGAGCCACCGGTTGCAGCCTCGGCCTCGGCTTTGGTGGTGAAAAGCTGGCCCTTGGTGATGGGAGTACCGCTGATCTTCACGTCATTATCGCCGGAGACAGGATCCGTGCCGAAATAAACGGAATTGTTCATGGTGAAGTTGTTGGAACCGTCCTTGTACGCTTGACGCTCGAGATTGCGCAGGTCAGACATTTTGCCGGAAACCTCGACATCATCCCATGAAATGGGATTGGCACTGCAGATCACATAGCTGGGGAGGTTCTCTCCCTGTCCCAAGGTAACCTCGACAATAGCCTGCTTGATCTTGCCTACACTTGGACTGCCCTGCTCCGGAGTGGCGTCTGTGAAATTGTAGTCGGTTACCGACTGAGCCTTGATGGCCACGCCGGCAGCATCGTAGAACTTGAACTGCAGGGCCTCGATTTTGTTCTCTGCATCGGTTCCGTCCTCGAAGTTGGTGTTGTTGTTCTCGACACGGGTGCCGGCATTCACGTCAGTGATCGCCACGCGGAGGTAGCAAGTCTGTCCGTTGGCGTCGTTGCCGCTTTCGGGTGCGTCGGACGAACATCCGGTCAGCGCCAGGGCTGCGCCGCAGCCCGCGAACAGACCGAGTAATAATTTCGCGTTCATAGAAATTGTGTTAAAAATTGTTTGATAATTTGTTTATTTTTCTCGAGTTTGTAGTGATTGATATTATTAGATATGAATCAGTCAGATGATTTCATTTCGTAATCTTGACTTTGCCCCGGGCATAGCGCTGCACCTCCTCAAGCTGTGCGATGGCATCGGCGGCCTGTGTGCATCCGGCCTTCTCAGCCTCCCTCAGCAGGTCGATGGCGTCGGTGAAGTCGGTGCTGCCCTGCTCTATGGCCCGCTTGGCCGTCAGTACGCCGCGGGCATACTGAGCCTCGGTCGAGTTTCCGGCTTTGGCCAGGTATGCCTCCGCACGGTCCAGCTCATTGCGACGCAACGCGATGTTGGCCGCGTTCAGGTTGGCCACAGGATTGTCAGGATACATCCGGACAGCCACCTCGAAGACCTCGCGGTACTCGTCGGACGCAGGCTCGAGGTTCTGTGCCAGCACGAACATCTCGTGCAGGCTCAGCTTCTGCGGCGCGGTCTTGATCAGACGGCGTATCTCCTCCACGTCGGCGTAGGTGCGGATCTGATACTGCACGGCGTAGTCTGAATGACGCAGCCCCGGGTAGACGTTCTCCAGCAGGAACCTGTACTGCGCGGGATAGGCCGTGCGCAGACGCTGCTCACGCTTGTCCGGATCCAGACCGGTCATATCGATGATGTCCAGGATACCCTCACGGTTCTCGATATCGGAGGTTTCCACATATTTCTTCAGGCCTGCCCAGTCCTCGGCCACCCATCTGGACTTGATGATGTCCTGCGGGAACGAATACAGGCCACGGACGTACGACGCCAGAGCCTCGGTACGGCCCCGGGCCAGCCGCTCGTTGTTGGCATAGCCGCCCTCGGGCGAGGCGCAGCCCACGAACGATACCGCCTGGATGCTGATGTCGTCATCATTGCGCAGCACGTCGATGGTGTTGCGGATCTTCTGCAGTTCCTCGGGATTGCGGCGGTAGTCGGGACGTATCTCCGTACGGTTCACAGGGAAGTCGATGTAGGCCGAGCCGCTCTCGTTGCGCGTCTTGGTCTCCTCCACCACCGGAGTGATGAAGGCGAACTGCGGCGCGCAACGAGAGCGGCTCGGCCTACATCGACTTCGTGGTGAACCGCACCGAGATCAAGCCTACCTACCGCCGCAACAAGACGGAGATCGCCAGGATCATAGAGTCCATCGACAAGGTCAGGAACGACCCGGACGCCACCATAACGCGCGTCACCATCAAGGGCTACGCCTCGCCCGAGGGCCCGTACGACAACAACGTGCGCCTGGCCATGGGCCGTACCGCGTCGCTCAAGGAATATGTGCGCCGGCACTACAGCTTCGACCCCGAGATCATGAGCACGGACTACGAGC
>DXXK01000083.1 GCA_019416425.1 Bacteroidales bacterium | reverse complement strand
TATCTCGTTATCACTCAGTGAAATCAATAAATGTTAAAATATATGTATATATCTTTATTATATGTTGTAGAGCATGATTTTTCCACCCCTCCCCACGCGAATTTTCAAAAAATTTCCGGACCCTGGTCAGGATCCGGAAGATTTTAACGTCACTTTAGCCATTCCATCAATACCGTCGAGCGGTACTGACATCTTGGTGACTGACACGGACAAATCGCAGATTTGCGGAAATCGTTCGTGTATTATATCCGAAATGGAAGCTGTCACCGACTCCAGAAGCAGCCACTCACGATTCATTTCATGCCGGACTATATCATATATATCGGCATAAGATATAGAAGAAGATAAATCCTCAGAGGTAAAACCGGAAGACGGAAACGAGTAAGTCACATCCGCGGCAAACTCATTCCCTACATAACGTTCCTGTTCGGACACACCGATTCGGGCAACGAACCTAAGGTCCTTCAATTCGATTCTGAAATAATCCATTTACTCGCATTTATCCGAAATACCCGGCATTATATTCAGACATCAGATACAGGCTTTAGATAGCCTCAACGGGAATCTTCTCTATACGACGTAGATGACGGCCACCTTCAAACTCTGCATTTAGATATGCATCCACTATTTTCTCTGCATTCACCTGCGTTACAAAACGGGCCGGGAGGGTAATGATATTGGCATCGTTGTGACGACGGGCCAGATCTGCGATCTCAGGCAACCAGCAAAGGGCGTCACGTATGCCCTGATGCTTGTTCAGCGTCATGCTGATGCCATTGCCACTTCCGCACATAGCGATACCAAACGCACACTCGCCCTTCTCCACGGCAATAGCCGCAGGATGTGCGAAATCAGCGTAGTCGCACGATTCCGAGCTATAGGTGCCGAAATCCACAGGCTCGTATCCCTTGGATTTCATGTACTCAATCATGTGCTGTTTCAGCTCAAAACCAGCATGATCGCTGCAAAACGCCACTTTTTCCATTTCCTGATATTTAAGGTTATTATCTGATCCGAGTCCCTATCTTGAACTCAGTACAATCACCATTCCTCATTAGATTGCCGCTTTAAGTCGCGGTTAATTTCCTCGATATAATCCAGCACCTCATCTCGGCCTCTTGGCTTTTCTGACGATGTGATGAAATAAGGGGGCAGTTCCTCCCAATGCAGCTTCAGCTCATTGAGATACGCCTGGACATTACGCTCGGCCGCAGTATTGCTCAACTTGTCGGCCTTGGTAAAAATAATCGAGAACGGTATGTCATGCTCACCGAGCCAGTCCATGAATTCCATGTCGATTTTCTGGGGGTCATGGCGTATGTCAATCAACACAAACAAGTTGGTCAACTGCTTACGGTTCAGAATATACCCCTCTATCAACGATTCCAGCTTGTCCCGTTGCTCCTTACCTCTCCGGGCATATCCATACCCAGGGAGATCCACCAAATACCACTCCCCATCATTAATATTGAAGTGATTTATCAGCAAGGTCTTACCCGGGGTCTGGGAAGTCTTGGCCAAACCCTTGCGTCTCGTCAGCATATTGATCAGCGATGATTTTCCGACATTCGAGCGGCCTATGAATGCATATTCAGGCGCGGAGATATCCGGACAAGCCTTTACGTCGGGCGAGCTGACCTGGTATTTAGGATTTCTTATTTCCATAGCATCGAGATTTAATCAACTATCATAATTATAACGCCTTCGACAACGGCATGGCTTAAGCATCCGGAGGGATTACGGCTCCATGTACAAACCGCAATGCGTTATCGGCCTCGGATTCCGGGACAATCATAGCGATGGTCGATTCAGAGACACCATCCGATATGCCCATGACCTGAATTCCATTACGATGCAAAGTATGACACAGACGGGCACCGAGGCCATCGATTGACCTGATACCCTCCTTGACCACAGCGATCACCGACATATTGTCCCGGCATACCACGGATTCCACATCGCCCGAGCCCAACTCGGGTGCAAATTCATTCTCAAGTAATTCCCTGGCCTTCTCCGTGTAACGCGACAGCAACGAGATGGAAAGGTCATTGCTTTCCTCACCTTGCGTCACCAGCAGGACAGGAATTCCGCCACGAGCCATGGCATTGTAGGTACGGGAGTTTACCTCGGGCATATTGGAGGAAAGCTTACCGGAAATAGTCAGCATAGAGATACCCTTGACGGAAGAGACACCGCGCACATGTGCCGGCAGATTCCGTGAATTGTCGGTAATGAGCGTACCCGGAGCCTGTGGATTGTGGGTGTTGAGTATCTTGATGGGTATATTCTTATGGAATACAGGATATATGGTTGGAGGATAGATTACCTTTGCGCCAAACGAGCAAAGCTCCATACTCTCGACGAAAGTCATGTACGGAATCACCCTGGCATCCTTTATGATCCGTGGATCGGAGGTCATGAAACCATCCACGTCCGTCCAGATTTCGAGCAGGTCCGCATCAAGGGAGGCGGCAATCAAGGATGCGGTATAATCAGATCCGCCGCGTCCCAGATTGGTTATCACATCCGTATCTCGGTCGCGGGATATGAATCCACCCGTGACGCACGTATTCTTTAATGGCAGCGGGAAATGCTCTTTGATCAATCGTTCAGTCAGCTGACGGTCGGCAATATTCCTGTCCATCCAGCGCTCGGTCTTAACAAAACCCAACGAATCCTTATGATAGACATCATCGATTATCTCAGCCACAATCACCGACGACATGCGCTCGCCGAAACTAACGATACGATCCAGAGTACGTTCGGGCAATTCACCGATCAATGATACTCCCAGATACAGATTGCCCAGTTCGTGAAGCAAGATATCGACAACCGACTTGACCTGCTCCTGTTTGTCCTCAGGCACGAGTGCATCGATTATATCATGATGACGTTTTGTAATGGCCGCCATTTCCGGCTCGATAACAGTTCCGTCGGTTGCGGCGGTCCGAGCCGTAGCGATCAGTTTATCTGTCAATCCGCCAAGAGCGGATACCACCACGATAGCCGGTTCCCCTATCGACTCGACTATCCGCTTGACATTGCGGAGGCTCTCCACAGTGCCTACCGATGTACCCCCGAACTTGAGTACTTTCATTTAGAACACCTTGATTGAAATATAACGTTTAGGATTCCTCTTGATATCGACTATCAGCGAATCGATGTCCGCAGATACCTGATTCAAACGATTGTAAAGTTCCGGATCAGACGTTAGCAGACCTAATGTCGAGTTCTTGTCGTTCAGCTGCTTGGAGAATGCCGACAGTTCGTTGGTGATCTTGTTGACATTGTCCACAGTGGAAGCCAGCGGCATCTGGTTCAACGTATTGGACAGAGCCATCAGATTGATGCTGATGGAATCCAGCTTGTAAGAGAAATTACGGGCGTTGCGCATCAAAGGATTGACATCCTTGCGCACGGTAGACTGCAGGTCGGCGGTCAGGCCCTCGACATTTGTTGTGATTCCGTCAAGACGGCGAACGGAGGCAATCAGGGCCGGATCGGTTACAATCGCATTGACATTATTGATCAGCGAATCGATATGCGGCAACATCTGCGACACCTTGGGAAGCAAGTCCTGACTGACAGCATCCATGATGTCCTGGCTACTCTCCAATGGGATGGTACTTCCGTTCTTCAGTATTTCGCTACCGGTACCCATCACCAGGTCGATGTATGCGCCGCTCAGCAATGTTGACGCCATCCTGGCATACGAACCCTGGGGCAACTGAAGCTTGTCGTCAACAGCCAGCAGGATACGGATGTTTCCAGACTTGCTGTAGTCATATGAGATCTCACGCACGGTTCCAACCTTGTAACCATTGACATTGACCGGAGCTGACTGGGCCAGACCCGACACATCCTTCGCCTCGACGACGTAGAAATGCGAGGGGTTCAACAGGTTTATTCCCTTCAGATAATCGATACCGAAGAACAATATGAGTGCAGCTATGATCACACTCAGTCCTATCATGAATTCTTTATTGTATTTTTTCATAACAATCGATATGAGTAACTTATCAATTAAAATACTTAGACATCAAGATTTCTTATCACGGTTCCGTCTTCCGGCCAGCGAAGTGTGTCTCTTGGTCTTCTTCCCGGTCGTAGTCTTCTTGACGTTATTGGCATTTGCAGTCACGGCATCGTCCTTTTTATTCCTGCCGTTATTGGATTTGGCCGTCACCTTGCCGTCAGTTTTCTTAACAGAATTGGAATCCTTAAGTTTCTTGCTGTCTATCTTATTATCCTTAACCTTCTTGTTCTTGTTTTTCTTATCCTTATTATTCTTGCTGTCTATAGGATCCTGCTGAATGATAACAGGAGCCACAGGATCGACCTTCTTCTCCTCGATTTTAGCCAGCAATTCCGTTTCCGAACGCAACTTGATAGACGAACCCGTCATGTCACGGTTGTCGCTGGCACGACGGCCGTTAGCCGAGCGACGCTTGCGCTGACCCACCGGCAGGCTCCCATTTCCCGTGCGGCGCGCGCCGAAATTATAGCTGCGCTCCTCCTGCCGCCTTGTCTTTTGGCCGCTGTCGCTCACCTTACGGTCGCGAGTAACGGTGTAGGAAGATGCCAGAACAGGAACGCCGTCGGGGTCTGGTTCATTTGCTACGGCAGCCGCTGCCGGAACAGCAAGCTGTTCCTCCGCAACATCCTCATTTTTCACTTTGCGTTTCTTTCTATTGCTGTTTTTTCCCCTCTTACCGGAATCCTTAGGTTCATTTACCTTACGGTTCTTGGAACCGGCATTGACAGTAGCCTCGTAATTCTCAATGGCATTGAACAGGGCTTCGGCCATTTTTTGCTGACCGTTTGCACTCCCGATGAATTTTGCGCTGTTGGGATTACAGATGAAGTCCAGCTCCACCAGCACAGCAGGCATGGACGTGGCCCACAACACCCAGAAACCGGCCTGCTTCACTCCTCGGTCTGCACGGTCGGCCACACTAACCAGTTGCTTCTGAGCCTCGCCGGCAAACTTAAGGCTATGACCCAGATTCCGTTTCTGAGCCATCTCGAAGATGATGTAGGACTCATCCTTCTTAGGATCGAAACCGGAATATTTCTGCTCATAATTCTTCTCGTATTCTATTACGGAATTCTCACGCTGGGCAACGCGGAGGTTGTCGGCATCCTTGTGAAGGCCCAAGGCATAGACCGACGATCCCCGTACCTTCTTACGGTTGCTGTTCTTCTTATCGACCGAGTTGGTATGGATCGAGATGAACAGGTCGCCATGGTTACGGTTGGCGATGTTGGCACGCTCCTGCAATGATATGAACTCATCCTTGTCGCGGGTCATCACGACCTTAACATCCTTACGTTTCTTGCCCAGCATCTCGGCAAGCCTCTTAGCCACACCGAGATTGACATCCTTCTCGCGTATGCCGTTGTCGGCCGCCCCCACATCGTTGCCGCCATGACCTGCATCTATCACTACAATAAACTCCTGCTTACCCTGAACCTTACCTTTGGAGGATGCGGGTACCTGCTCGGCATATAACGTAGCGCTCGACACCAGCACCGCGCCGGCAATCAGGGACAATATCTTCTTTATGACATTCACTATTCCAAATCTTCAAATTTTTTCCGAATGAACACGAAATCGCGTCCAAGATACTTCTCACGTACTACCGGATTCTGCACAAGCTCCTCGCTTGTTCCCTGGAACAGGACCTTTCCTTCGAACAGCATATAGGCGCGATCGGTGATGCCTAAAATCGAATCGGCTTTATGGTCCGTGATCAGTACGCCGATGTTTCGCTCTTTAAGGTGATACACCACGGACTGGATATCCTCGACGGCGATAGGGTCGACAGCGGCAAACGGCTCGTCGAGCATGATGAACTTGGGATTGATGGCCAGACAGCGGGCAATCTCCGTACGGCGACGCTCGCCGCCCGACAGGTTGCTTCCCTTGTTGTGGCGCACTTTCTCAAGCTTGAACTCCCTGATAAGCTGTTCCAGCTTGGCCTTCTGGTACTCCTTGCTGGTATTGGTCATCTCCAGAATGGCCCGGATATTGTTCTCGACGCTCAGCGTACGGAACACCGATGCTTCCTGCGGCAGATAGCCGATACCCATCTTGGCGCGTTTATATACCGGAAAGTCCGTGATGTCCACACCATCCAGATATACACGACCTTTGTTAGGACTGATCAGACCCACGGTCATATAGAACGTGGTGGTCTTTCCGGCTCCATTAGGGCCAAGCAGTCCGACAATCTCACCCTGCCTCACCTTAATGCTGACATGACTTGCCACAGTTCGTTTTCCATAACGCTTCACAAGATCCTCGGTCTCCAGAAGTCCCGGAACACCCTTATCCTCTTCGGCCTTTACAATTACGTCACCGGCGGCCGTATCGATAATCTTCACGCTCTTAACTTCCAGTTCCTCCTGGTCGGGCACTATGCCGTCAAGCTCCTGTTCCTCCTCAGGCGTAAGCTTGTCGGGACGTCTTTCGGCGTCCTCGTTCAATTTACTATGTCCGAATCCGAACAGCTTCATTTCAACAGAGATCTAATGTAATCGGTCAGGAGCTTGATGGCAACCTTATTATTGCCGCCCTGCGGTACAATCAAGTCCGCGTATCTCTTGGACGGCTCGATATACAGCTCATGCATCGGCTTGAGCGTCTCGCGATAGCGGTCGATCACCATCTGTGGCGTACGGTTACGCTCTATGCAGTCGCGATGTATGACCCGGATAAGCCGCTCGTCAGCCTCGGCGTCAACGAATACCTTTACATCCAGCAGATTGCGCAGTTCACGGTCTGTAAGCACCAGGATACCCTCAACCACCACTACTTCCGTAGGCTTCAGGGTAATGGTTTCATTCAGGCGCGAACATGTGATGAAATCATAGGTAGGCATCTGGACTGTCTTGCCCTGCTTCAGTTCCAGCAGCTGTTTGGTCAGAAGCGTCCACTCGATGGACGCCGGCTCGTCATAGTTCATGCCGAGACGTTCCTCCAAGGGTATGTGAGCATTGTCCTTATAGTAACAATCCTGCGGTATGACGCTTACCTCGCCCGGAGGGAGCGCTTCTATGATTTTCCTGACCACCGTAGTCTTGCCGGATCCGGTGCCGCCAGCTATGCCAATTACCAACATATTCGTCCTTGTTTATAGGCCTCCGCTATGCGCAGATTCCGTAATACAAGCACAAAATTACAAAAAACAACTTTAGACAACAAATTTTTTACTAACTTTGCATCAAAATAGAGAACGAAAACATGTTTTCATCCATAAGAACTTTGGGAGAATACTGCCTGTTTCTGGTGCAAGTATTCCGCATACCCGACAAATGGAGGGAATTCTTCAAGAGTCTGGTTAAAGAAATATACAAGCTTGGAGTCAACTCCATACCGTTGGTGATTATCATTTCCCTGTTCATCGGCGCGGTAATCTGTATTCAGATGACCATCAATATCGTATCGCCGCTGATACCGTCGTATGCCACCGGCCTGACCACGCGCGAGATCCTGATTCTGGAGTTCTCGTCGACAATGATGTGTCTGATCCTGGCCGGAAAGGTCGGCAGCAACATATCGTCGGAAATCGGAACCATGCGCGTCACCGAGCAGATTGACGCCATGGAGATCATGGGTATCAATTCCGCCAACTTCATAGTGTTGCCCAAGATCGTGGGATTCGTGCTGTTCATACCTGTGCTGGGAATCCTTTCGATGTTCTTCGGCCTGATCGGCGGCGCGATAATCGCCAAGTTCACCAGCATGCTGACGCTTGACACCTACATTTACGGTATCCAGTCCTTCTTTAACGAATGGTACATCTGGTACTCCCTGATCAAATGTCTGGTGTTCGCGTTCCTCATCACCTCCATCGCCGCATATTACGGCTATTATGTCAAGGGGGGATCGCTTGAAGTGGGCCAGGCCAGCACCAAGGCGGTGGTATCCAGTTCAATTATCATACTGCTGGCGGATGTTATTCTTACAAAACTGTTGTTGCAATGATCGAGGCTCATAACATATCCAAATGGTTCGACGGACAGCAGATCCTATTTGACGTATCGGCTAAGTTCGAGACGGGCAAGACCAACCTGATCATAGGCCAGTCGGGATCGGGCAAGACCGTATTCATGAAATGCCTGATCGGACTGCTGACGCCCGAGGAGGGCGAGATCCTGTACGACGGCCGCAGGTTCAGGTCGCTGGATACAACCCAGAAGCGTCAGCTACGCACTGAGATCGGCGTACTGTTCCAGGGATCGGCGCTGTTCGATAACGAGACAGTGTTAGGCAACGTCATGTTCCCGCTCAAGATGTTCAGTCCTCTCAGTCATGAGGAGCAGCTGGAACGCGCCCATTTCTGTATAAAGCGAGTCGGTCTTGTAAATGCCGACGAGAAATACCCCAGCGAGATATCGGGCGGCATGCAGAAGCGTGTGGCGATCGCCCGCGCAATTGCCCTGAACCCCAAGTATCTGTTCTGTGACGAGCCGAACTCGGGGCTGGATCCCAAGACATCGCTGCTGATCGATGAATTGCTCAGCGACATCACGCATGAGTACAACATCACCACAATCATCAACACCCACGACATGAACTCCGTGTTGGGTATCGGTGAGAATATCGTGTTCATCAATCAGGGCCGTTGCGACTGGACGGGCAATGACGACAATATATTCCGTTCCGACAACAAAGCCTTGAACGACTTTGTCTTCGCTTCCAAGCTCTTCAAGGAAGTCCGACGAGTCCTCCTGAAGGAATACCATCATAAGGAGAAAGAACGCGAAGAGGAAAAGAAATCAGTTCCATGAGCTATCGATAAGGGGTGGACCATCGACGGTCCACCCCTTTCGTCTAAGAAAAAATTGGCAGAGAATATCTTAGTGATTGAGTTATTTCCTATAGTAGACTTTTCGTGTCGTACCATCCTTGAGCAAGACGATATTCAATCCATCCCACGGTTCATCGGATGCGATGCCATGCAGATTATAGTATATTCTGATTTCATCTTCCACTATAGTCACAGTCTCTACAGCCGTAGGTATATTGTAATATGTATCAGAGTCCCCGTCATAATATACTTTCTCGCCCCCGAATACCGGATATGCATTCGTACCGATTTTCTGACCGAAAGCGTTGCCTAACTTATACGCAACCTCACCCGAGGCCATCTGATTCCCGGTCACAAGTTCCGACCCGGAAGCAATCGCATAATCAAGAATTGCATACGAATTTGTCACGTTGGACTTGGATACAGTGCCGCCTACGCAGGCAGCACCATTGGCATTCTCCTCGACATCACCGACATTGAAGACATTGGTGACCCTTCCGTTGGCGTTTGCCATCTGACCTACGATACCGGCGTGGTATCCGGAACCGGTTATGGCACCCGTATTGTAACAGTTCTGAACTTTGGAATTGGCGTCGGACATATTGCCGACAATACCGCCGACTCTCTGGACACCCGTTACAGATGCATGATTGGCGCAGGTGTCAACCACTGCATACTGCAGATTTCCCGCTAAGGCTCCGACGTAATTTCTTCCGATAATCTCGCCCGATACAGTCAGTCCGGTAACCTGTGCCGGATTGCCGGAAGTTCCCTTTACATATCCGAACAGACCCTGATAGTCGGTTTCGGGATTGTTCACATAGACACCGTTGACGCTATGACCGCACCCGGTATATTTCTTAGTAAATGACTTTGAGGCTGTGGTGCCGATAGGAGTCCAGGGATAATCACCTAAGTCGATATCTTGAACCTGGATCGCATCAGAGTTGTTGGCCTGTCCTGCATTGATATGGTCGGCAAACCAGGCGAGTTCTGCGGGAGTCCTGATCACATACGCGCCATCCGGGGTCTTTTCCGGCATCACCATAGCGACTCCGTCCCAGGCATCGGGAGCGGCGACCATGTCGATGTCGAAATACTGTGTGCCATCGGCATCGTCACCGATATTGAACGTATGGTGGTAGTAGCGATAACCACTCTTGACCGCAACCACATTGTAGTCTCCATAGGTGCCTGAATAGAAGCCGTCAGCCTCGGCGACCAAGGGCTTTCCGTCAAACTCTACAGAAACATCGGCATCCTCGACAGCTCCGATGATTTCTATACGGAATGTACGTGTCTTTGTAACAGGAATTTTGGTTTCCGGGATGGCTCCGAAATATGTCTTATGTGCCACTGCCGTGAAATTCGGATTGCGTCCGGTCTGATAATTGATGATTCGGTGATTTCCAATCGGGTCTCCGTAGCCGTTGACCTGTATCACACCGTCAGTCATGTCAAAAGTTTTATTCCGATCCGCATCAAAATCATCCGGAATCGTTACTGAGACAGCCTGCGCTGAAGCGACAGAACCGAATGTATACTGGTTAGCGCTTAGAATCAACGATGTTCCATTAGGAACACCATTGTAGGTCACATAAGCAGACATATTGTATATGGCCGACATCTTGTTGGCCGGATGACGCAGACCGGAGAACTGAATCTTGACCTCATCGCCCGGCTGGAAAATACTGCTTCCAGGACGTGAGACGTTAATAACCTCTCGGTGGCAGGTTTTGGCGGTCAATACCTGATACGTCGAATTGCCTGCGGCATCCGTAAGCCTGACTATCTGACGTCCCTCCTTCAGCAACAGAGTGTACGAACCATCTTGATTGGCCGTCACGCCCTCGCTTCCGAAACCGGTATATGTCGCCATACGCTCGCCTATGGAAGGATACGCCATTGTAACCGATGCCGCGTTCTGGGGAGTAAATGTATATGTATGACCCTCCTCCGTGTCAAGATAGTAGAAAACGTCATGCTCGGCATCAACATATTTGCCTGCATTCTTAAGGTTTCCGCTGTTGTAAGCCTCATTGATCACCATTTCCGGCTTGACCGTGGATTCGGTCTGCCCCACGGTTATCACATAGGCAGCGGTATTCTCCGGCCATATGGCCCCCCAGTATTCTCCTCCCATATAGGGAGTCTTGACACCCGAGTTATTATAGAAATTAACCCCGATTGCGTCATAGGTCACAAGAACTATAGCCGTACCCTTACCCACGGCATTGATGTCGGCCCAGGCGCTTCCGGGCTTGGTCACTATGTTCACCACCTTGTCGCTCGGTTTGCCGCTCTCGTCAAGGACCGTGTAGTGGAAATCGGGCTCCATGAAATAATTGTTTGTGGAATTGTCCGTCAGCTGCCAGCTGCGCAGAGCCAACGCCCTGTAGGACTCACCCACCGCCATATTCATGTAATTGCGCTCGTTGATGTTCACGAAGATATCGCCTGTCTCGTACCCGCCGTTTGATTGAACCGAATGGTTGATTGCATGAGGGTCATATGCTGCGTAGTCGGCATTGCTGAATTCCAGCACGGGACGTTTCGCAGCATCTGCGCTCATGGTAAAATAACCTGCCTGAGTCAGGCCCCCGTCCTTCCATGTGCGGTAGTTGTAGACCTGTCCTTTAGTCAGTTTATAAGTTGCATTGACCATATCTCCATCCGTGGCGACCGAAACCGGATCAACAGGAGTGAATTCCACATAATGCGAGAATTTAAGTCCAAGATTCAGCTTTGCATCCTTGGGATATCTGACAGTGTACATCTCCGCCATCGGAATCGCGCCATTGACATTGATGTTCCAGTTCAGCGTGCCCTGCTTGTAGAGAGGGACATATCCTTCGGCCTCGTGTGCCTCCGATGGAATGAACGATGCTGTGTAAGTATCGCCTTCAAGAGCCAGGAAGGTGTAGCGTCCCGCCGTCGTGCTGTTTCCCAACGTAACCGGATGATTTGTTCCCTCGCGGGTGTTTACCTTGACATCCAGCGTATAGTCCCCGTTCTCGATTGTCCATACAGAATTGTCCTGGTGCTTGTTGGTTACGTAAGCAGTACATGTTATAAGCAGGAAGTCATGTCTGTCAGCGCTTACAGCAAATCCGATAGTGCCGTTGACTGTCTGGCCGTCAGCTGCGTATGCGGTCAAGGTATAGTCCCCCTCTTCGACATCGAAGGTGTAAACCTGATTCTCCGGTTCCCCGACTGTCACATCCTGTCCCGTGGCATTGGACTTCAACGTCATGGTCTTGGAGACTGCGTTCATCTTCATCGTGACTGTCGTGGCCAATGCACTCGGCACCCCCAATGCTATTCCCAACAGTCCGACCGCCAATAATCTTGATTTCATAGATGAGCTTGTTATTGTTGTACGAATTTTTTACCGTTCTTAATGTATATCTGTCCTGAGACAGGATTCGCCACTGACATTCCCTGCAGATTGTAGACAGTCCCGTCAACAGTCTCATCCGAAACTATCGATGGACATATAGTACTCGGATTGTCGGGCTTGAGCGCGAGGAAATGAGCCGGATTGATATATACTGAATATGTCCCGAGCTTGTTTCCCTGCGGATCCCATTGCAGCAATGCTCCTCCGGCAACGAACTCCCCGGCATCGGTGGCATATATATAGCCTGTATACGGATTGACATAGATGCCGTAAGGCATAGTCATCTTCTTCAGGTCCTGGGTCACCGTACCCGGGAAAGCGTCCTCGTAGACACCCTCGAAGCCCTGCTGTTCCACACAAAGCTTCGGATCAATCTCGATATAATTGAACTCATAGTTGCTGGTATAATAGGAATACCTTGATCCTATTGCATAGAAATGACCGTTCAAGGCCGTGCAGTTGTAGGTAGCGGCATACTCCAGCTTAACGAAGCATTCATCGTCCGGTTTGCCGTCCAGAGCCGCCTTGCAGTCGAAAACGATTGTGGCGGCCGGAATGTCGTAGTAGTCGCCGGGTGAATTGATGCACAGGTACTGGCCGCTTATCGACATCTTGCCGTACAGGTTGATCTGGCCGGTATCGACTGTACGGGTCACTTCCATTGTCTCGGCGTCGATGATGGACACCGTCGTCTCATACTCATGGTCTTCGTTGAACGCGTATCCGCCGGTATTCGCCACGAACAGATGCCCGTCGTACAGCTGGATGCCTTCAGGCTCATACCCGACCTCGACAGCCTTGACTGTCTTGAATGTGGAGACATCGATCTTGGCCACATATCCCTTCGTGAATGTCTCCATGGTGTCGCCGACCTTGCATTCATGACCGTAGGAGGATATATACACATAGTCGCCGTCCGTGGCCAGCTTGCGGTTGTTGGGTACGTCCTCGGTAGCGGCCACAGCCGTCCCGTCCGGACGTATGAACTGGACGATGTTTGACCAGTTGATCGCCATGGCTATCAGGTTGTCGTTCACCTGGATGATGTCGTTGGGCGTATCGCCTAACTTATAGCCGTTCTTCTCCCTGAACCACTCGTTGCTGACAACATGGTCGTCCTCAAAATAGGTCAGCCTGCCGTTGTCGGCCTGCCAGTTCCCCTCGTTGAGCAGGATGATTTTCTCGCTCGCGCCGAAGGAAGTCAACACACTTGCGGCACATAGGGCCGCCGGTAGTAGTAGATTGTGCTTCATCTTTTATTATTGTTGGTTAGCTTTCGGAATTGAATGTTGTATGACATAGTAAATCTGAACTGCCGTCCGGGCATCGGGTAGCGCTGGATGTGCTCATACTGGACATCGAACAGGTCGTTGACCTCAAGCGAGGCTGTAACCCCCATCCATGATCCGGTCAGTTTCAAGTCCACATTATCGTATGGCTTCAGGATGTCGCGTGGATCGGCATAGCTCCATATCCTTCGGGACACGTGAAGCTCGGAAACCGTCAGCGACACATATTTCCATCCCACTATCAAGGTTGCGCCGCTTGAGAATTTAGGTGAGTAGCATATCGGCTTGTTGTAGGTCTCCACACTCTCGGGATTGGTCCTGTTCACGTCATCCTGCAGGGTGATGGAGCCGAGAAGCGAGATCTGCCATCCGTTGTTGGTACGGAACATCCCGGACAATGTGCCGTTAAGGCCCCGGCAGTAGGTCTTGCCATAGTTCATCATGGACCATGTGTAGGTGCCTTTAAGAGGTAGACACACTATTCTGTTGTCGATGTGGTTGATGTACCCGTCCAGCTGTACCGAGGCTGCCCAGTGTCCCCTGTCATAGTTATACTCCAGGCCCACATCCCACTGGCGGGTGTATTCCGGTTTCAGGTTACGGTTGCCGACCTGGGTGTAGTACAGGTCATTAAGTGTCGGGGCACGGAAAATGCATTTGTACCATGCGCGGACACTGAGACCTAAAATGTTGTAGCCTAACGTGAACGAGGGAGTGAATTTGCTTAGCGGATCGGCGGCGCCGACCTTGAGACGGGTATAGTCCTTGTAATATTGATACAGACAGGAGGCAGCTGCTCGGAATCCTCTCCAATCGGCCTCGACCGCGATAACAGCTTTCTGGTCAAGGCGTCGCACAGGGCAGAAATGTTTCAGGTCGGCGTCGAGCCAGGACATGCGGGCGTCATAGCTCGTATTGAAATACAGCCATTCCCAAGGCTGGAGCGAATAGGCCGCCGATGCGTATGCATCATGCTGCCGGTAATGGTTGTCTACGCGGGCAGTATTCTGGTTTTCGGGATAGTCGGTGTTATAACGTAAATATTCATGGGCGTACTTCATGTTGAATTTCACCGAATGCATCCTGTTGAAATTATGCTGCCATGATGCTTGCGCGAATATGTCGCGGTCCCATTCGCGTCCGATGTTGGTGTACTTGTCGGACAGGCGTCGCACTATGCCGCCGGGACATCCTCGCTCGGAGACATAACAGTAAAGATGCGAGGCGAACCCGTTCTTGAACAGAGCTCCCTCTATGCGGTAATATTCTATATCGGAGTTCTTACGGCGTCCTATGGTATCCTCGTATTGGGACTTGTAACGGAAAGGATAATCTCCCTTGCTGTTGAGGTATTCACCGTCTATGAAGCCGCTCCATCCTCGATGGGCGAACTGGGCGTTGATTCGAGCGCGGTAGGTATGGAATGACCCGATGGCGGCGAGAACCGATATTGAATCGGATTCCGGACGGCGGGTACGCATATAGACCGTAGCACCGGAGGCATATTCCGATGCTGACTGGTTTTTCTCTAATTTATTTGCATTGAAGAGTGAGACGGATTCGAGTGTGGACAACGAGAATTTTCCCAGATCCACGGTGCCGTTCTGTGCGTTTGTTATGCGGATTCCGTCGATATATACGCCCACATGCTGTGAGCCGAGCGAGCGTACGTTGATGGTCTTGAGGCCTCCGAGACCTCCGTAGTCCTTGATCTGGACACCGGCAAAGTATTTCAGCGCGTCGGCGATGGAGGTAGTGGACAACGCCTGCAATTCAGCCCCTGCCAGGGACTGAACGGTTGCCAACGGCTTTTTGGCGGCGGTCACTTCCAGATCACTCAGGACGGTCGTGCTGTCTGATTGCACCTTGGAGGAATCGTCCAGCCTACCGCCGAACGCTCCCAAAGGCATAGCCGCCAATGCCACAATGATATAAACCAATCTCCATGAGACAGTCATCACACATACTTGCCTGTTTCGCAGCGCTATTACCACGAGCGCCTTAATGCGAGGTTATGCTGGCAGGTCTTCTGACTTATCTCCTGTCGATGCCTCCTTCCCAACCTCCGCTCTCTTGCTTGGTCAGTGGTTATACGGCGTCAACATTCACGGAAACTTACAGCAGCGGGTCTGTCCGAGATTCTCACTCGATTCCCTCTAAGATTCCCGCAGATTAGTTCACGGTCATCTTAGTCGCTTTTTACGGCGAACCAACGTATTCCAGTTATCGACCACAAAGATATAAATAATTTCCGACTTCACAAAATTATCATGAGATTAAAAAACAATCCGAAGGATGCCTGCAATAATTATTTTGTCAATCAGCTGCAACTCAATAATGAACACAACTCAGAAATACAACGGAGTCAGAAAAATCCTCTGTGCCTGTATGGATGGCACAGAGGATTCTGCTAATCTAAACCAATGATTCTAAGCAATGGATTACTCCACCTCCCATTCGAAGATGCCGGTAGAGTTGTCGGCCGGGAGGTCGACCTCAAGCTTCAGGGCCTTGGTCTTGACGATATCGAACTGAACGCGGTTAGCGGCGCCCTTGACAGTGGGATATTTGTCAACACCGGTGACGGGAGTCCAGTTTCCGGAGGCATCCTTGTAGTAGATCTTCCAGCTCTTAGGAACACGACAACCACCCCATGGGCCATCGTCATACCAATAAACCGTCGAAGAACCAACAGACTGAGCCTCGGGGAACTCATAGACCACCCACTCGGTTGTATCCTGCTTGGGCCACCAATGATAGTAAGGCATAGAACGGTCGTTCTCATCCTTCGGCACGAGACCGTCGGTCAGCGAAGAGAGCGAAGAAGACTCGCCGGAAACGGTGATCTTGCTCTGCGAAGCCTTAGTGGGAGGCATTACGGGACGGGCGGCAGTGAGCTGCTGCGGCAGCCAGACGACCATCTGACCGCGGCCACGATGGTTCCACGCATAATAGGGAATCATGTTCAGCTTCACATCCTTGGCAGAAAGACGACCGTTCTCGTCATAGCTCAATACCTGGGCGTCAGTGCACAGCTCGACAATACCGTACAGTTTGTCCGGTCTGTTCTCCACCGTGAACTTAGGATTCTGGTTCATGAAGGCACTCAACACCTCGAAATCATTGTCGGGGAACTCCGCGCAATAGACAATCGGGCCACGCTCCACGGCGATACGGCCACGGTCGGCCTCGACCTTGTTGTTGGCCTTGACGGTACGGGGCTCCATGTCGAAATGAACCTCCACTTTATCACCCTTCTTCCATTTGCGGTCGATGGTATAGTAACCGTCGGGAGTCAGCTTGCCGTCGGCGGCAACGCCGTTGACCTTGACAGTATAACCTAAGCGTTTATTGTCATTGTAATAATAGAGATCGCTCGGAACGGGCTGATTCTTGACCCAGCCCGGAATACGCAGCTTCAGGCCGAACTCGCCGGCATTGTTGCGGTCGATCTTCACGGTGATGTCACCGTTCCAAGGATAGTTGCCCTCCTGGCTCAGAACCACCTTCTTGCCGTTGACGTCCAGCGTACCGGTGTTGGCCATGTAGAGGTTCACATAAACATCGTCACCCTTGACAGCATAGACGTATCCAGGCAGCGAGGGAATGAAACGAGCGATGTTGGAGGGACAGCAGGCACAACCGAACCAGGGCTGACGCTGATGCTGACCCATAGACTCCAATGGATTGGGATAGAAGAAAGCACCGCCATCCAAAGCGACACCCGAAATCAAGCCGTTGTAAAGCGTACGCTCTACCACATCATAATACTTCGAGTCGCCATGCAACAGGAACAGACGATGGTTGACGTAGACATTTCCGATAGCGGCGCAGGTCTCGCAATATGCAGACATGTTGGGCAGCTCATAGTTGGCACCAAAAGCCTCGCCGTTGCTGGTGGCACCGATACCACCGGTGATGTAGTACTTCTTACCGACAATGTTGTCCCAGATGCGGTCGATGGCCTTGATGTAGGCCGAGTCGCCGGTCAGTGCGGCCACATCGGCCATACCGGCATACATGTAGGCGGCGCGTACGGCATGACCTACGGCCTCATCCTGCTCGACGACGGGCTGATGGGCCTGGGAATATTTATCCTTGCGCGATGTATAGCCACGCTTGTCCAGGAAATACTTGGCCTGGTCCAGATACTTCTTGTCGCCGGTAACCAGATAGAGCTTTGCCAGAGCCATCTCGGCAATCTGATGGCCGGGAACGCGGGCCACCTGACCGGGGCCGTCACCGATCTCACGGCATACGCAGTCAGCATATTTCTTGGCGATGTCCAGGAAATTGGTCTTGCCCGTAGCCTGGTAGTGTGCTATGGCACCCTCCACCATGTGCCCAAGGTTGTAGAACTCATGGCTCAGGTCCTCGACCGACTCCCACCGCTTGGAACCCGCCCACTCGTGGGGATGCTTCGGGTTCATGGTGCGCGAGGTGTAGAGATAGCCGTCAGGCTCCTGCGCCGCGGCAACGATTACAAGGACACTGTCGATGTAATGCTCCAGCTTCTTGTCGGGATAGGTCTGCAGCAGATAGGATGCACCCTCTATGGTCTTATAAACGTCGGTATCGTCGAACGACAGACCACCGACCTTGATGGTGTCCGACGGATGGGCCGCCTTGATGAAGTTCTCATAACGACCGGTCTCCTCGCACTTGCCGAACGCCAGCGGAATGGTCACCTCACGACTCGCCTTGAGGCGCTGTCCCCAGAAATTGTCCGTCACCTTCACCGATGTGAACGGGACCGGATTGATCGGATAGCCATGATGCCCCGTTGTCTTCTTGGCCGATGCCGAGAACGCCAGGGAGCAGATGACTGCCGCTACTAAAAATCTCCTCATGATATATCAGGTTTTGTAAAATATTTATTCGAAATCAATGAACTCATCGAAAAGCTGAATGGAGTTTATATATCCAGTAAACGGCCATTCGTCCTCATTATTGAGACCAAGCGACACATACTGCGATGGTTTTACCAGCAACTGGATGTCCTTCTCGCTGACCTTGCGGCCGTTGATATAGACCTTCTCTATACGTCCGTCGAAGCATACGTAGACATCCTGCCATTTGTCCTCCAGACCCTTGACGTCCTTCCATCCGGCATCCTCGTACCAACCGTAATGGTTCATCACACCGCAGCGATGCTCGGTGCCGTTCACGGCCATGATCTTCTCCAGCTCGTCATGACTTGTCGTGAAATCGGCCACACATTCGTTCTCGGCAATCTCCGGATTCAGGATTGTCATCTTCAGCGTGTAGGGAGCGTTGTCACGAATTGTAGCCGGCAACGGGAAACTGGAACGGTAATGTTCCTTTCCGTTGAAGCGGATACCCTTTTTACCCTGAACCAGCTCAATCAACGCAGGCTCGTTAACCGTAACGAACTCGCCGCCGATACCCTTGTTGGGAATGAACGGGACGGTATCACCCGCGTTGAACATATCGGCATCGACACCGACCACCAGACCATGCTTCTCACGGGCGGCCACAGGCTGACGACGGATGTCATTGACGGCATCGAAATCCTTCTCAGCATCGGTCAGTTCCCAATTATAGTAGCGGAGATTGGTCAGAGTCATCGAATTTGGACCACTTGACAGAACGATTTTACCGTCGCTCAGA
The DNA here is from genome assembly GCA_019416425.1 of Bacteroidales bacterium. Lineage (GTDB taxonomy): Bacteria > Bacteroidota > Bacteroidia > Bacteroidales > Muribaculaceae > Lepagella. The sequence continues at coordinate 17,670 of DXXK01000083.1, read as the reverse complement.
CCTGATGACAAGTCGGCAGCCTGCCATTTGCCATACTTATATTCCATTGCCGACAAGGTATGCGGACGTTTGGCCGAGACATTGGCATTCTCGTACATCAGCTCGGTACCAGGTTCCAGACGCAATCCGTCACGGCCGTCTACGCGGACAGGAGTCACACGTCCGGACGAAAGCCGGAAGCTACCTCCCAGCATTCCCTGGTTGTTGTTCCACTCGCGGCCATCCCAGTCGTAGGCCGTCAGGCCGAGCCACTGCTGCGGAGCACTGTCCACTATGTCGCCGAACACCTTGACATTCCAGATGGCTCCATTGAAACCGGCCTTCTCGCCACCGGTTGAGGTCAGACGCACATAACGAGCCTTGGTGTCACCGAAATCAGTCATCGGGCTACCGGACAGTCGGTTGTCGCGCTTGTCGGCGAATACCTCCCAGTTCTTTCCATCCAACGAGGTCTCTATTAGATACTGGTAGAACTGAGTGCCGTACTCGAACTGCGTCCAGATGGTGCGGATGCGTTCCGGTTTGCCCAGATCGATCTCCAGCCATTCGTGCCCCATTCCTTTTGGACGCCATAGTGTGCCGTTATTATCGTCGACCGCGTAACGGGGAAGGAAATTGTCGTCGTAATAGGAGGATGCCTTGACATTCTTTCCGAAAGCCAGGTTTTTGGACTTCACGGTATTCTTGCCTAAGAAACCTACTCCCTTGTGGGTGGGCGTTACGGTCTTGATGGAGCCGTCAGGGAGAAATTCCATCTTGTCGATACATATCTGACGATGGAAGCCACGGTTGGAATGGGGATTGTCATGACGGTGATAGACAATGTAATAATCGTCGCCATTCTGAATGATGCTGTGGTGACCGGGACCATGAACGGTTCCATCCTCGTTGGTCTTCAGGATACAGCCCTTGTAAGTGTACGGGCCTAACGGACTGTCGCCTACGGCATACTGAACCTTGTAGGTCTCGTCATGACAGCTGTCGGAGGAGTACATGAAATAGTACTTGCCATTCTTCTTCAGGACGAACGGAGCCTCGAAGAAATCGGTAGCCTCCGTGTTGGGAATCAGACGCGTCTCCGTGAAGCTCTTCATGTCGGGCGCAAGTTTACCGGCACCGCAGCCGAATCCCTTGTAGATACCCCATGTACCCCAGTACATATATATCGACCCGTCATCGTCCACGAATGTCTGACCGTCGAGAGTGATGGCGTTATGCACAAAACGGTCCGGCACCAGCACGGCCTCGCTCTCACCCAGTATATTCTTCCAGGGACCACGCGGTGTGTCACCCACGCCTACATGGATCTGACACGGCTGGCAATAAACATAGTAATACTTGTTGTCGTATTTGTTCTGCATCACGTCCGGAGCCCAGATCCAGTGACTGTCAGGCCAGTTCATGGGCAGAAGCGTCCAGTTAACCAGGTCCTTGCTCTGCCACAGCTGCGCGGGACCGAATCCGGCACCACTGCCGTCCGTGGTGGCGTACATATAGAACGTGTCGCCGAACTTCTTGAGTGTCGGGTCGGCAAAGTAACCGGGGATGACGGGATTCATCGCGCCCGGAGCGTTGAAGGCCACGTCATCGGCAGCCATACCGGACACCGCCAGAGCCGCCAGCAATGCCGTTGTTATCGCATGTCGTTTCATGGTGTTATTTTTGAGGAGTTATACTTACTGCGAAACCACCGCCGGGAGCCATGTGTATCTGCTCCTTGGAGTTACTGTTGACGGTCATGGTCGTAATCTTATAGTCATCGCCCTGCTTTGCGGCATTCACGCCATCCTTCAGGATAGTTGCCTTGTAATTTACTCCGGCGGGAAGGAACGAGAAGTCCAGTGTGTAGTCGCGGGGATTCCAGTCCGTCATGCCCCCGACATACCAGTTGTCGCCCTTGTTACGGCAAGTTACTATATATTCCCCCATCTCGCCGTCCAGGACCTTAGTCGAATCGAACACCACCGGCAGAGCGGTCACGAAGTCCACCCAATCCTGGTTCTTCTCATAAAGCGAGGGAGAATCGCACAGCATGGTGAACGGTGAGTCATATACCACATAGGTGGCAGTCTGGTGACCGCGCGTGCCCTGACTCATCGGATTGTAATATATCGCTTTCCAGTCGGCCTTCTGTGCATTGCGCATGGCACCGGGTGTATAGTCCACCGGTCCAGACATCATGCGGATGTAGGGATAGGTCACATCGTATTCAGGCATATCGACCGATGGATCGCTCCACTTCATCTCCTCCATTCCGAAAACGGCCTCATAATTCAGGATGTTGGGATATGTACGGTTCAGGCCTACCGGCTTGTAGATGCCATGAAGATCCAGGAACAGCTTATGCCGGGCCGTCGCATCAGCTATCCGTTCCACCATCTCGACGGCTGTCTGGTCGTCACGGTCCAGAAAATCGACCTTGAACCCCTTCACTCCCATGTCGGCATACTTACGGCATGCCTCCTCCAGCTGATTGTCAAGAACGTTGAACACTGTCCATAGGACTATGCCGACATTCCGCTCCTTGCCGTATCGTATCAGCTCCTGAAGGTCGATGTCGGGTATCACGGTCAACATGTCGCCGCTCTTGGGGTCATACCATCCCTCGTCCAGAACGATATACTCGATTCCGTTCTTGGCGGCAAAGTCAATATAATATTTATAGGTGTCGTTGTTGATGCCGGCCTTGAAGTCAACGCCGCGAAGTCCCCAGTCGTTCCACCAGTCCCAGGCTACCTTACCCGGCTTGATCCACGATGTGTCCTCAATCTTGGATGGACGGGCCAGCGAATAAACAAGATTCGATACAGGCATTTTAGTATCATCCTCCGTGATGGAGATGATTCGCCACGGGAAATCATTTCTGCCGGACACTTTAGCTATGTAATCCTCGGTAGCTGTGACATATTCCTGCTGGCGCCAGGGATAGAAACCGGTCTTGGCGGGATACTTTGCGAATTCGCCACGCAATGTTCCATTATTGCCATCGGGAACAATGAACATTCCGGGATATGACACCAGGTCGGACTCCAGGATGACGGTCTTGATGCCGTTCTTATGATCGACTGCCGTCGGCAGGAAGGCATATTTGGCGGGAACGCTGTCCATCCCTACGTTCTGATAGAAGTTCTGGAACGCCATCGCCATCGGCTTCTCGGCGTTGGTCGACCAGGACATGTAGAGTTCAGGATTGCCCGGGTACTTGTAGTCGGCTATCTCGTCCTGTATCACAATCTCTCCTTTCTTATTAGAGGAGAACCTGTAGGCCACACCGTCATCGTATGCCCGCAAGGCCATTGTCAGACCATCGCCGAGGTCGACAACACACTCGTTGTATTCCGATATATATTGGGGAGTGTGGGTGAAGGGCGCCTTGATGGTCTCCTTTCTCAGTTTTCCCGTCTTGACGGATTTGATTTTCAACGGCGACCTGCGGTCCCGGATCTTCATGCCGACGGGACTTCCTGTAAGCAATTCCTTTTGATCCATCGACACGGACAGCAATGGAAAGCCGTCGGGGCCATCCGTCAACATAACGGAGATACGGCCGTCGGGGGAAGCCATCCTTGCTTCCTTGGCATCCACCATCGATGACATGGATACCATCGCAGCGGCCAGAATCCAATTGAGATATTTCATGACTCTAAGGTTAAAATTTGCCGATTTCGAAATTTACATATGTTAAAAAATCCAAAATCAGGGGCAATATTATTACATTTGCAAAGTAAAGCAAGAAATTCGAAAATATCATAACAATATCGTTCAAATTTCTAAAAAAATCGTCCTGACTGTTAAAAATCTTAAGGTTTGTACGATTTTTCTAAAAATATGTACGATTTTATTAACAACATTGCACCTTTTGGTTGTAGTTTTGCAAACAAACCTTAAAAGCCGCTCACGGCACGGATATAAACAAGGATTAATATTTTTTAACTTGACCTAATAAATATGCATCTACTACCATCATTACTCACAGGATGCTCCGTGGCACTGTTGCTGCTTCCGTCGTGCGGAGGCCGCAAGACATACCAGGCACCTGAGGCTCCGGTGAAGGAAGTCGCATTCACCGACGTGCATATCGACGATGGTTTCTGGGCTCCCCGTATCGAGACCAACCGCAAGGTGTCGATACCCTCCGCCTTCAAGGAGTGCGAGAACAACGGCCGATTCGACAACTTCGCGATCGCCGGTGGTCTCAAGAAGGGCGAGCACCGTGGAGACTTCTCGTTCGATGACACGGACCCCTACAAGATCATCGAGGGAGCATCCTATTCCCTCGCGGTAAACTACGACAAGCAGCTGGACCAGTATCTGGACAGCGTAATCAACCTGATAGCCGCGGCCCAGGAACCCGACGGATATCTCACCACATGCGTCACCAACAAATGCACCCGACTGTCGGGATGGTGGGGAACGCACCGCTGGGAGAAGATCAACAGCCACGAGCTGTACAACTGCGGACACCTCTATGAGGCGGCCGTGGCACACTACCGCGCCACAGGCAAGCGCACGCTGCTGGACGTGGCCATCAAGAACGCCGACCTGGTCTGCAAGACCTTCGGCTACGGCGAGGGCCAGATACAGTATCCTTCCGGCCATCCCATCGTGGAGATGGCGTTGGCCAAGTTATATAAGGTGACTGGAGACAAGAAATACCTGGACGAGGCCAAGTATTTCGTCACCGAGACCGGACGTCTGTCCAACGGCCGCAAGCCGAGTCCCTACTCACAGGACCACAAGCCGATTCTTGACCAGGATGAGATCGTGGGTCATGCCGTACGTGCCGGTTACCTCTATTCCGGAGTAGCCGACGTGGCGTCGTTGACCAACGACACAGCCTACTTCAACGCCCTGACCCGTATCTGGGACAACATGGCGTCGAAAAAGCTCTATATCACCGGGGGTATCGGCAGCCGCGCCCAGGGCGAAGGCTTCGGTCCGAACTACGAGCTGAACAACCATACCGCCTACTGCGAGACCTGCGCCGCCATCGCCAACGTCTACTGGAACTACCGCATGTTCCTGGCCACGGGCGACGCGAAGTACGCCGATGTTTACGAACGTGCCTTATATAATGGAGTACCCTCGGGCGTATCGCTTTCGGGTGACAAGTTCTTCTACGACAATCCCCTGGAGTCAATGGGTCAGCACGAACGCCAGAAATGGTTCGGCTGCGCCTGCTGCCCAGGCAACGTGACACGTTTCGTCGCCTCCGTTCCTGGATATGTATACGCCACACAGGCCGACGACATCCTGGTCAACATGTACGTCCAGAGCACTGCCGACATCAAGACCGACAACAACAAGGTGAACCTGCGTCAGACCACGGAATATCCCTGGAACGGCAGCGTCAAGATCGCCGTGACTCCGGAAACGGCCAAGGAATTCGCCCTGCGTCTGCGCATCCCCGGATGGTCGCAGGACGCTCCGGTTCCCACCGACCTCTATTCCTTCACCGCTGCTCCCAAACAGAAGGTCGAGGTAAAGGTCAATGGCAAGAAGGCCGACTATATGGACGGCAACGGCTACGCCACGCTTGTACGCACATGGAATCCGGGTGACGTTGTTGAGCTCTCCATCCCGATGGAGGTGCGCATGGTCAAGGCCAATGACAACGTTGAGGACGACAAGGGCAAGCTGGCCATCCAGCGCGGCCCCGTGATGTTCTGCCTCGAGGGTAAGGACCAGGCCGACAGCACCGTATTCGACAAGTTCATTCCGGACGGAACCGCCTTCACCGAAAAATACGAGCCACAGCTGCTGAGCGGCGTCATGACCCTGAGCGGCAAGGCCAAGAAAGTGACATCCGACGGAATACAGGAAGTAGACTTCAAGGCCATCCCCTACTGCACATGGAACAACCGCGGCGCCGACCACATGGCCGTATGGATCCCCTCCAGCCAGGAGGTGGCCACAGTAACACCCAAACCCACGATTGCAAGCCAGGCCGTGATGTACTCCGAGCCTACCGACCTGACTTCCGACGCTCCTGCAGCAACATCCAACCTAAACTACGCCTGGGGTTACAACGACCAGTGGGAACCGAAATCGAGCGCCGACACATCCAAGCCCTACCACTACTGGTGGCTCCGTCAGGGATCGAGCGAGAACGTATGCTATGCCTTCGCCGAGCCTCAGACCGTGAGCAGCGTCGACGTATATTGGCTCGATTTCGACCATTATGACGGAAACTTCCGTATACCCGAGAAGTGGGAGCTGTACTATAAGGACGACACCAACCACTGGGCGGCGGTCAACGCCAAGGGCGAGTACGGCGTGGAGAAAGACAAGTACAATCACGTGGACTTCGAGCCGGTCAAGACCACCGCGCTCAAGGTAGCGGCCAAGCTCCAGGCCGGCGAAAGCGGCGGAGTGATCGAATGGAAAGTCAACTGAATCTTGCGTAAAACAACAATCAAATAACTAATTAAAACACCTTAACAATCTTATGAAACCGCGAAAGATCTCATTGAAGCCAAGCACCTGCGTGGTTGGTATCGCGGCTTTGGCATTAGCAGTTGGAGCCATCGGCGTCCAACCGTCGTATGCGGAGCCATCACAGGCCATGCAGTCTGTGGATGCGGCAACAGTCACAGGAACAGTTGTCGATTTCGAGGGTGAACCCCTGATCGGTGCATCAGTATTTGTGAAGGGTACCACAACAGGTGCCGTTACCGACATTGATGGAAAGTTCAGCATCAAGGTACGTCCCGGTCAGGAAATCCGGATCACCTACATCGGTTACAAGCCTTACACTGCCATCGTGAAGAAAGGCAGCAACGACCTGGGCCGCATCGTGCTTAACGCCGACAGCCAAAGCCTTGACGATGTAGTGGTAATCGGTTACGGTACGCAGAAGAAGGGTGACGTGACGAGTGCCGTTGCATCGGTCAAGTCCGAGGACTTTACGATGGGTGCCATCGGCGACGCATCGGAACTTGTGAAAGGCAAGGTAGCCGGTCTGACCATCGCCAAGGGCTCCGGTGACCCTAACGCCGAGTCAACCATACGTCTGCGTGGTGTGATTTCGCTGGAAGGCTCCTCAACCCCGCTGGTACTTATCGACGGTGTCGAGGGTGGTCTGGGAACTGTCGCTCCTGAGAACATCGCCTCCATCGACGTGCTGAAAGATGCCTCAGCCGCAGCCATCTACGGTACACGTGGTGCCAACGGCGTCATCCTGATCACCACCAAGTCCGGCTCGCATTCCGCCGACGCAGTGGTCAACGCCACTTATTCAGGGTATGTATCCTGGGCCAACCTGGCCAAGAAGCACAAGTTCATGACTCCGGAGCAGATCCGCAAGGGCTACACCAACTATTCCGACCGAGGTTACGATACCGACTGGCTGGATGCAGTGACCCGCACGGCCTTCACGCACAACCATGACTTCCAGATCAGCGGCGGCGTGAAGAACACTACTTATTCCGGCAACGTCTCCTACCGCAAGGCCGAGGGTGTCATCCTGACCACCTTCAACGAAGAGCTGAAGATGAACTTCGACATCAGCCATAAGTTCTTCAACGACATCGTTACCGTTCACTTAGGCATGCTGCACGGCCAGCACAAGGACAACGCGCTGAACGCCGGTACGGAAATCTACCGACAGGCAATCATGCGCAATCCGACAGAGCCTATCTACGGCGAAGACGGTCTCCCCTACGAGAACTTCGGTATCACTTACTACTACAATCCCGTGGGTCTGATCGAGATGCGCGACGGCGACAGCAAGCAGCGCTGGACCCGTATGCATGGAGACATTACGGTAGAGCCTATCAAGGGATGGCAGACCAAACTGCTGATGTCGCGCAACAACACCAACGACCACACCGCCTACTTCAACTCGTCCAACTATCATACGCACCGCACGGACGGCAAGACCGGTGACGCAAGACATGCATACAACAACTACACAACGAATCTGATCGAGGTGACATCCACCTACCGCAACACATTCGCCGACAAACACCGCTTCGAGGCAATGGTAGGTTACAGCTGGCAGGAATCGGTAAACGAGGGTTTCTGGGCTGAGAACAAAGACTTCAACAACGACTTCTTCAAGTGGAACAACCTGGGCATCGGTCAGGAACTGAAGGAGGGTAAGGCACTGATGGGCAGCTATAAGAACGACAACAAGCTTATCGGTTTCTTCGGCCGAATCAGCTATGGTTTCGACAGCCGCTACAACATCCTGGTTTCCTTCCGCCGCGAGGGTTCCTCCAAGTTCGGTGCCAACCACAAGTGGGGTAACTTCCCGTCGGTATCAGCAGGCTGGAACATCTCCAACGAGCCCTTCTGGGGCAACGCACCCCTATCATCCTGGTGGAATGTATTCAAGTTCCGCATCGGTTACGGTGTGACCGGTATCATTCCAAACGATCCTTATCAGTCCCTTACTCGTTACAAATACAACGGATACTTCTACAACAACGGCAAATGGATTCCAGGCCTTCAGGTTGACTCTAATCCTAACCCTGACCTGAAGTGGGAGACATCGAGCGAGATCAACGTCGGTATCGACTGGGAGATGTTCAACGGCCGCTTCGGGGGTAGTGTGGACTTCTACAATAAGGAATCGCGCGACATGTTGTGGTGGTACGACGTTCCGGTTCCGCCGAACTTGTACACACGGACACTGGCCAACGTCGGCAAGATGCGCAACACCGGTGTCGAGGTTCTGTTGAAGGGTACACCCGTACAGAACCGCAACTTCGAATGGAACACCACCGTGACGCTGTCGCACAACACCAACAAGCTGCTTTCGCTGTCCAACGGTATGTACGAGACCGCCAACGAGCATGACGAGGCATACCTGGGCGAGCCTATCACACAGCCCACACACCGTATGGAGGTAGGCAAGGCCGTTGACCGTTACTTCGGTATCAAGTCCGTAGGCGTCAGCGAGAACGGTCTCTGGCTGGTTGAAAACCCCACCACCGGCGAGGTTGTCGAGCTGACCGACGCCATGCTGCCTGACTCCAACTGGAAGCAGGACCTGGGCAACTCTCTGCCTAAGGTCTACCTGGGATGGAGCAACACCTTCAAGTACCATGACTTCGACCTGTCGCTGCAGTTCACCGGCCAGTTCGGCTTCAAGATCCTGAACGAGGCCCGTTGCTACTACGAGAACAACTCCGTGAACTACAACCGTCTGCAGTCCGTTCTGGACGCACCCTACGGCGACCGCGTACTGGCCGGCAACCAGAAGCAGACCTTCGTAAGCTACTATCTGGAGAACGGAGACTTCCTGAAGCTGACCAACCTGACCTTCGGTTACACCATTCCGTTCAAGACCAACAAGTGGGTCAAGAGCATCCGCGCCTACTTCTCGGCCGAGAACCTCTTCACCATCACCAAATACAAGGGACTGGATCCGGAGCTGCAGAACGGCGACGCCCGTTCCTCCGGTATCGAATGGCGTGACAACTATCCTACAATCCGTTCGTTCACACTCGGTTTACAGGCAACCTTCTAAAACTATCTCATCATGAAAGCATTTAAAACAATCATACTGTCAATGGCGGGAGTAGCCATGCTCGGCACCACCGCCGCATGTACCGACCTGGACGAGCACCCCTACGACGTTGTAGTAGGCGAGGGCCATGAGTTCTCTGAATCGGAGCGTGCCGCACTCTTCTATCCTGTCTATAATTCACTCCGTGACTTCATCTGGGGATGGTTCGGCTTCACGGACCTGGCCGACATGGCCTCCGACCTGTGGTGCGTGCCCTACCGTATCGGTATCGGCTGGGGTGACCTCTATGTCCCCACACACAAGCATGAGTTCCACAGCCAGATCGGTTTCTTCGAGACCGCGTGGGACCGCGCGTATGCCGGCGTGAACGCCTGCAACACACTGCTTCGCGACCCGGGTATCGCAGCATCCGAGGACGCCTCGGCCGAGCTCCGCGGCTACCGCGCCCTCTACTACTATTTCCTGTTCGACCTGTTCCGTAATATCCCGCTGGACAAGGGCGAGCTACACGACTCAGGCTGGCTGCCCACACAGGCCGAGCCTCAGGAAGTGTTCGATTTCATCGTTTCCGAACTGAAGGACATCGAAGGCAAGTTCGGTGACATGAAGGAGCTGGGACGTATGAACAACGCTACCGTCAACATGCTGCTGGCCAAGATGTACATCAACCATGACGCATGGCTGGGCGGCGACGGCGAGACATACTACAAGCTCTGCATCGACGAACTGAACAAGATCATGGATATGGGTTATGCCCTGGCTCCGAACTACAAGGACAACTTCCGCGAGAGCATTGCAAGCTCGCCCGAAATCATCTTCGGCATCCCCTACGAGGAGAAGTACGCCTACGGAAACTACTACGCCAACTTGTGGATGTGCAACGCCGGCCGTGCCACATGGGGCTTCAACGGCTGGGCCACTTCCGGAGGGGGTGCCCATCCTCAGTTCATCGAGACCTACGACGTTGACGACCAGCGCTACCGCGACTGCTGGATCTCCGGTCCGCAGTTCGACAAGGACGGTAATCCCATCTACATCGACGGCGTACAACTGAATTATACCCATGAGCTCCGCTCCATCGACGTACCCGGCTGCTACGAGCAGGAAGGAGAACGTCTGGTGAAGTACGAGATCCTGGGCGGTGACAAGGGTACAACCTTCGACGACCAGGTAATCTTCCGCTATGCCGATGTACTGCTGATGAAGGCCGAGTGCCTGCTGCGTATTACGGGTTCCTACAACGGCGAGGGAGCCGATGTGGCTGCTACGCTCGTGACACAGGTCCGTCAGCGCAACTTCGCTAGCAATCCCTCCAAGGCCATCCGCACCGTTGCCCAGCTCCGTGGCGGCAGCTGCTATGACTACGGTCACCGCGAGAACAAGGCCGAGATGGACCAGCCCGACAACTGGATCATCACCCACGAGGGTGGCGCCGACATCCAGCTTGGTGGTCTGCTCGACGAGCTGGCATGGGAGTTCCTGGCCGAGGGTCATCGTCGTCAGGACCTGATCCGCTTCATGACCAACAGCGGTTTCAACGTATGGAACGGGAAGTCCTGGTTCTGCAAGGACGCCATGACCGACCCCGCCGACCGTCATTACGATGTGTTCCCCATCCCCAAGACCGCTTTGGACGGCAACCCCAACCTGAAGCAGAACCCCGGTTACGCCGGATAATATAGAGAATCGAATAAAGAGGATTTGAAATGAAAACATCATATATATTACTGGCCTCGGTGCTTGCTCTGACCATGGCAAGCTGCAACACCGACGAGCCGAACGATGCCTGCGACAAGCACGAGTACGCCGAGGGCGAGGCTCCATACCTGCGCAGCAATCCCGCGGCCACGAACGCGATGGAGATGGTGTTCCAGCTGGCTAAGATCGACCAGCCGCAGTATATCAACCTGAAGGATTACGCCTCATGCTTCCACAAGAACCTGAACATGACCGTAGACGAGACCCTTGCCGCTCTGGCAAACGGCGATGTGGTGTTCTACCCCATTAACACGGCCCGGCAGGTATGGAATATGACCGCTCCCTCAATAGGAGAATACAGCTGGGGCTATACATCCAATGGTCCATTGTCGGCCGAAGGATTCGGCGAGACGGTACAACCTGTGACACCTGACTTCGTAATGACATTGGATACGGCCAAAAAGCGTATCGAGATCAAGGCCGTAGGCACTCCCGCCATCGGTACGATGGTCAACATGGACTTCGGCTTCGCCGAGAAGAAGAACAGCGCCCTTGACGATTACGTACGTTTCTCCGTGACGGCATCCGTCACCGACCCGAGCAAGATTGTCCTTTCCGCCAACGTACCGGGTGAGGGATACGGCTACTACTCCATCAAGCTCAAGGACTTCAACGAGAACTTCAGCCTGGCAATGGGCCTGAGCGCCGCCGAGGTGATCGATGCCCTGGAGAACGACAAGATTGACGTCTACCTGTGCGATGCCGATGGCAACCGCATAACCAAAGAAGATGGATCGCGTCCCGATTATACATCGGGAGCATATGGCTACTGGATCAATCCCGACATGCAGATATGCGGATGGAACGGAGCTGGATATCCAGCCAACCTGATGTATCTGGAATATGGTGGCGACGGCCTCTATAAATTAGGAAATGCCGACGCTTCTTCCCTTACTCCTACAGGCACGCAGGTAAAACTGATCTTCGAGTTCGTATCAGTCGACAATCCCGAGAACTTCATCCAGTTCATCGTTGCTGTGACATTTGATTAATATGAATCCGGCGGAGGCCAAGACCTCCGCCGGGACACCCAAACAAAGAGAAAGTCATGAAAAATATAATGAAATACTGGCTGCTGGCGGCTTCAGCCCTCGTGTCGATGCCGATGCTGACGGCTTGCGACGATGACGACGAGCCGACTGTCCAGCTGCCTACAGAATTCAACATGGAGACCGTCTCGCTCAATATCACCTGGGACGAGACCGAGGGCTACGTGCAGTTCGCCGCCAACGGCGAATGGAAGGCCACGCCGTTGGCCGGATGGATCAAGGTAGACCCCAACAGCGGCGATGCCGGCGACTGCCGCGCATATCTACTGTTCGAACCCAACCCCTACCGTCTGCCCCGTACCGGACAGGTCGAGGTGACCTGCGGTGACAAGAAGGGTCTGGTCGAGGTGATCCAGGCCGGTTGTACCGATGACTCCAAGGTAGCTGTCTGCGAGAGCGACCTCTCAATCGACTCCTTCGACTGGAACACCGGAACCATAGATGTCGCCGATTTTGCCGAAGCTATTTATGGCAACTTAGGCCTCACCGTCGAGGAATTCGCCAACGGCGTCGGTCAGGAAGGCAACCTGGAGTTATTCGTAGTCGACAAGAACAACAAATGGGTAGAGGGCGGTACAGCAGGAACCCGTTGCGGCGCATGGTTCGACTCAAACCTGAATGTAGCGGGCTGGACCTCCGGAGAATATCCCGCCAACACCCTCTTCCTGGAAGTTCCCAGCGAGGACGGTAGCGCCCGGTTTGTCGTTGGCCGTGCCCCCGGTGTTCCCGACAATGCTGAGTACACCCTGAACTTCGGCTTCACGTTCGCTAACGACCACAGCAAATACTGTCTGTTCCGCATCAATGTTGTCTTCCCGGCAGTAAGTCTTGAAGGCGAGATTGTCGAGACCTTCGACCTCCCCATTGACATACCTGCTGTAGGATATGCGGCCGTCAAAGTTCCGTTCGACGCCGATGCTGTCAAGGCGGCGTTGGGCTGCTCGTCACCTGCCCTGACCAAGATCGTGGCTTATGACGCTGACGGCAAGTTCATCCCCTACACCGGAAATAATGGTTACTGGTATGATAAGACCGGTGCCGTCGGCTCATGGGGTGATACCGCCGGATGGTTCATCGAGTATCATGGCGATGATGAGGAGGCAGCACCCGAAGATGTCACATCCTTCGCGGTCGGAACGATGCCGGGTGTCTCCAACATCGAGGGCACTTGCAAGGTAGGCCTGTTCTACAACGGCAAGGTAGTGATGTTCAATGTCAGCATCAAGATCGGTGATCCTGTGGAAGAACCCGCGGAATAACCCAGAGGTAAGCAGAAAGTAAATCATATTCGGCGTTCCGCGATGGCGAGGAGCCTTTGCGGAACGCACAAATCAGAATCGAAATGAGAAAGACAATATTAAAGTCGATGCTGGCCTTAGTCATACTGGGCATGGGTGCGGCTGTGACCTCCTGTAACGACGATGATGTGATCTACAACATCAACGAGACAGGCTTCATCGAGGTTCCTGAGCAAACCACACTGCCGTTCACCTACGGCAACGACTCGCAGTCCATCACGTTCAAGGCCAAGGGCAACTGGCGCATCGAGGTCGAGCCAGGCGTGGACTGGGTGACATTCTCCCCCACTGCCGGCCGACGCGGACAGAACGTTGTCAAGGTCAACGTGGCGTGCAACTACGGCACGGAGGCCCGTGGCGCCATCTTCAACCTGATCTCCGGCGAGGAGAAGGTTCTGTTCACCGTTCAGCAACCTGAGTTCGGCGGAACGCTTCCCGAGATCGGACAGGGCGAGAGCAGCTACATCGATCCTGCCACCATTCCCGACTATGACAAGTTCTTCCCCAACTCGGAGCATGGCCAGGGCATCCTGTACAGCGGCTCCAACTTCAGCTTTGCCCGCTACAAATCCTCGGAGCACTTCTTCGTATTCTGGGGTGCTGACTTCGGCGACGATCCCAATGCCTCAATCGTACCCGCCGCAATGCGCGTCGATATCGACGACCTGCTGGCAAAGGCCGAGAAGTTCTACGACACCAATGTCAACAAACTGAAGATGGCCACAGTAGGCCAGGGCAAGTCGTATCTGGACGATTACAAGATGCAGATCTATCTGCTGTACCAGGATGAATGGCTGGCCACCGGCTCGGGCTATGACAACGTGATCGGCGCCCTGTGGGTGAATCCCTCAACATGTCAGCCTGTTGGCTCGACCATCGCGCACGAAATCGGACACTCATTCCAGTATCAGGTATATTGCGACAAGGTTAAGCAGGGTTCTCCCGACGATATGAGACATGGATTCCGCTACGGTTTCAACGCCGACGGTTCGGCAGGATGCTCCTACTGGGAGCAGTGCGCGCAGTGGCAGGCCCAGCGCGACTATCCCGAGGAACAGTTCGGCTACCACTTAGCTACATGGAAGGCCAACTGCCACCGAATCTTCTACCACGAATGGATGCGTTACGCCTCCTACTGGCTGCAGTCCGACTGGGTTGCCCGTCACGGCATCGAGACCTACGGACGTATCTGGCGCGAGTCCGCGTTCCCCGAGGATCCCATCGAGACCTATACCCGCCTGTACAACGGAAACGACATGCAGAAGACCTACGACGAGCTCTATCAGTATGCAGCGCACATGGTCTACTATGACCTGGACGGTGTCCGTGAATACGCCACTGCCGAGGCCAAGGGAGACTATTCCACGGACCTGTACCGCATAGAGGGCAGTACCTATCAGGTAGGATACAAGTCGACTCCCGGAACCACAGGTTTCAACGTGATCCGCCTGACGGACGCCGCCGGCACGACAGTCAAGGCCAATGTCAAGGCACTGGCATCCGGGAGCGCCCTGGCAGCCAAGGACGCAGGCTCCGTGCTGAACGGCGACGGTGGTGTCGTGAATGTGACACGCAACTACAATACCCAGTCCAACACCACGACGAACTTTCGTTTCGGTTATGTGGCCATAGTTGACGGCAAACCCGTCTACTCGCCCATGACCAAGGGCGCCAACAGTACGGCATCGTATAAGGTTCCGGCCGGTGCCAAGGAGCTATACTTCGTGATCATGGGCGCTCCTGACACCTACAACCGCGTGGCATGGGACGACAATGAACTGAACGACGAGCAGTGGCCCTACACCGTGACATTCGAAGGCACTGACGTATACGGTTACACCGAGCCCAGCCTTCCCGTCTACGAGAAGGTCGATGCCAACACCATGAACGTAACCTACAACCTGCCGGTGAACGTGAATCACCAGAACTGGGTGGTAGGGACTCTCAACCTGATGTCGAACGAGATGTGCGACTTCCTCGGGGTACAGTTCGGAGAGCTGTCCGGCCTGATGAACGTACCTCATGTCGGAACTGCGGTAGAGAAGGCCGAGGGCAAGATCGCCGTGTTCAACCTGGATTCCGACGGCAAGCTTAACGGCAATCCTACTGCTAACGATGGCTACTGGGTTAATTCCAAGGGCGATGTCGCAGAGTACAGCCAGGCCCAGATATACTATGAGATGAGCGGTGTCAATATCTCGCTTGGAGCCAAAGACGGCGTGGGAGCTGACGGAGAGACCTGGACACTGCGTCCTGTATACATCTACACCAAGGGTGGTGTAGAGAAAACCGTAAACATCAAGGTCAACTACAACTTCTATGTGCAGAAGGCGCAGAAACCGCGCATCAAGTACTCGAAGATGAAGAAATTCTGAATACCCTGTACATTCCATTAATAGGGACGCGCCTCCTTGCGGGGACGCGTCTCACAACAAGACAACATCGCCATCCCGCGGAATGGCGTCAGAACCTAAATCCCAACCTCATGAAGAATATCATCCGAATCCTTCCCCTCTCGTTGCTGATGGCCTCGGCATCGTTGTGCATGGCACAGGACAACGACCCGTCCAAGTCAGGGGCCATAGCGCTGAATCCCGATGAATCGTATCCGGTGAATACCGACATCCCTGTGGTTACATTCCAGGAGAAGGCTATATATGTGCCGGCGGACCTGCGAAAGATGGACCTGAACAATCCGGAAAGCAAGTGGAGCTACAAGCGGATGGTCAGCACCCCGGATGTGGCGCTGTTCTGGGCCAAGGAATTCGGGCCGGACATCACCAAGGCTCCGGACCTGGACGGCCACAACATGAAGGTTGACCTGGCCAACCTGATGGCCAAGCTCCAGCATTTCTACGATTTCTTCTACAAGGACCTGGCGTTTGTCAAACCCGGGACAAAGGCGGATAAGTACAAGATGATGGTCATGCTGGACTACTCGCTCGAAGGGACGGCTTACGGCGGTGACTACGACGGTCAGATCGGAGCGTTGTGGATCGCGCCGAACCGTGTGCAGGACCAGAACCTGAACTGCATCGCTCATGAGCTGGGACACAGTTTCCAGCTTCAGATCAGCTGCGACAGCGAGGGCGAGGCCTGGGGCGGCGCCGGAATGTTCGAGATGGCGTCACAGTGGATGCTGTGGCAGGTCAATCCGGAATGGCAGAAGGACGAGCGCTTCCATCTCGATGCGTTCGCCGACCTGACACATAAGGCGTTCCTGCACATCGACAACATCTACCACTCGCCCTACGTGCTGGAAATCTGGGGCGAGAAGCATGGCCGTCCGTTCATTGCCGAGCTGTTCCGCCAGGGCAAGGTCGGCGAGGATCCTGCCATGACCTACATGCGCCTGAACAACATGGACCAGAAGGCATTCAACGACGAGATGTTCGAAATCTATTGTCGTCTCGTCAACTGGGACATCGACCGCGTGCGTGAATACACACGAGGCTACACCGACATATGGCATACAAAGCTTGTCGATGCCGGAAACGGTTGGAAACGAGTTGCCAAGGAGAACGCACCCGAGAACTATGGATTCAATGTAATACCAGTTGAGGTTCCCGCTTCCGGCAAGAGCGTCAGTATCGACTTCCGTGGCGAGGCCGGTCAGAAGGGATACATCACCACGAACCGCAAGCATGCCGGATGGCGCTATGGCTTTATAGCCATCGACAAGGATGGCAACGCTCATTACGGAGACATGCACTCGGCATCGAAAGGTTTCCTTACCTTCAGGAACAATGGCGACACAGCCAAACTATGGCTTGTGGTCATGGGTGCTCCGACCGAGCATATGCGTAACATAGACGGTCCCGAAAATCCCGGCGATCCCCAGTATCCCTACTCAATCAAGATCAAATAATAGTCAGGCGCTCGAAAACGGTTGGGTATATCGAGACATCTACGCGTTAAAACACAAAAGAGATTCGGTATACCGAATCTCTTTTGTTGCATATAAGGTGTTTGATTCGGTATACTGAATCATTTTTGATAAAAATATGTTGTTTGATTCGATATAAATTAGGATTTTGAATTATCTTTGCAATGAAGTTGTTTAAACAAATTTACGTTTAATAAAGAATCT
>DXXK01000082.1 GCA_019416425.1 Bacteroidales bacterium | reverse complement strand
AGGTAAAAATCTTCCGTTCACAGATGCGGGGAGTCCGAGACCGTGATTTCTTCATCTTCCGTCTCGTAAAACTATATGCCTAATTTTTTAACACTTTAATCTCCCGGTTTTAACAAATGCACCGAAAATTCGGCTTGACCCATATTTTTCTCATTATGCTATGAGTTTACAGTGAATACCAACAAATGTTAAAGAGTTCAAATTCAGTTTATTCAGGTCGCGTCAACGGCATCCGTTTCGATAAAATCGAGAGGTTGCAGCAGGGTGGGTTGCCACTACGTTGATGCGGGCTGAAAGCAAAAATCGCAAGCGATTAGTAATTAATCACTTGCGATATTTGTGCCCAGAATAGGAGTCGAACCTACACGCCTCTCGGCACTCGCACCTGAAACGAGCGCGTCTACCATTCCGCCACCTGGGCCGGTGGAAATTCAGGGTCTTGAACCCGGTCGGGGTGAAAGGATTCGAACCTTCGACCCCCTGCTCCCAAAGCAGGTGCGCTAACCGGACTGCGCTACGCCCCGAAATCGAGTGCAAAGTTACACCGTTTTTTTGAATTCACCAAATTTTACGGCAACTTTTTTTGAAAAATTTTTATTTTTCTCTTTAAATTGCGTTTTATTACCCTCAGATTTGGGTCAGTTATGATTTTTAATTAACTTTGAACATTGAAGTCGTCCTAACTTGACTTTGTCTATAAATGACAGGTAAAATGTCAGATGGCTTTATTGAAGTGGCTTGAAGTCTTCATGGACTTTGAGGCGACGGTGAACTGAAAATATTCAAAACAGACCATAAGTTATGAAATACAACAGGATATTGCTGAAACTGTCGGGCGAGAGCCTTGCCGCCGGGGCCGGACAAGGCATCGATACCGACCGTCTGAACGCCTATGCACGTCAGATTGCCGATGCTGTTCGCAACGGTGTGCAGATCGGCATCGTGATCGGTGGAGGCAACATTTTCCGCGGCCTGAAGGGAGCCTCCAAGGGCTTTGACCGCGTAAAGGGTGACCAGATGGGCATGCTGGCCACGGTGATCAACTCACTGGCGCTTAGTTCGGCGCTGGAGGCTGTGGGTCAGCCGGCACAGGTGTTCACCGCCATCAATATGGAGCCAATCGGTCTGCATTACTCCAAGTGGGCTGCCATCAAGGCCATGGAGCAGGGTACGGTGGCCATCCTGTCATGCGGAACGGGCAATCCCTACTTCACCACGGATACGGGAGCGTCGCTGCGCGCCATCGAGATCGAGGCCGACGTGATGTTCAAGGGCACGCGCGTAGACGGCGTCTATACCGCCGATCCCGAGAAGGATCCCAATGCCGTGAAGTACGATGAGATCAGCTACGACGAGATGCTGGCCAAGGGATTGAAGGTGATGGACCTGACCGCCACGGTGATGTGCAAGGAGAACCACATGCCGGTTGCCGTGTTCAATATGGATGTGGAGGGTAACCTGAAGAAGATACTGGACGGCGAGCCCATCGGCACTGTCCTGCATGAGTAAGCTTTCGGGAATGATATATTCGATAATTAATCTTAAAACCAGATACAATGAAAGAGGTAAAGGAATTTCTGCAGGAAGCTGAGGAATCCATGGACATGGCCGTGGAATACCTGGACGAGACTCTGCAGCACATACGCGCCGGCAAGGCATCGTCCAAGCTGCTGGACGGCATCCGCGTGGACTACTACGGAACGAAGGCTCCGATCTCGAACGTGGCAAACATCAGTGTTCCCGACGCGCGCACCATCGCCATCACTCCGTGGGAGCGTTCGATGTTCAAGGAAATCGAGAAGGCCATCATCAAT
The DNA here is from genome assembly GCA_019416425.1 of Bacteroidales bacterium. Classification (GTDB taxonomy): domain Bacteria; phylum Bacteroidota; class Bacteroidia; order Bacteroidales; family Muribaculaceae; genus Lepagella. The sequence goes on along the minus strand of DXXK01000082.1, from coordinate 18,341 downwards.
TCCGAATTGGGCATTACCCCGGAGAACAACGGCGAGGTGATCCGTATCTGCATACCGCCGTTGACCGAGGACCGTCGTAAGCAATTGGTCAAGCAGTCCAAGGGCGAGGCCGAGAATGCGAAGGTGTCGGTGCGTAACGCACGCCGCGAGGCAATCGAGGGCCTGAAGAAGGAGATCAAGAACGGTCTGAGCGAGGACGTGGAGAAGGATGCCGAGAACGATGTCCAGAAGCTCCATGACAAATACATCAAGAAGATAGACAGCATCTTCGCCGAGAAGGAGAAGGAGATCCTGACGGTGTGATGGTCAGTGTTATCGTGCCGGCGTACAACGCCGAACGATGGCTTGAGGCGGCTGTGGCGAGCGTCATGGCGCAGACGGTGCGCGACTGGGAACTGGTGCTGGTGGATGACGGCAGCACCGATGGAACCCCGGCGTTATGTGACCGTCTTGCGTCTTGCGACCGCCGCATCCGCGTTTTTCATACTCCAAACGGAGGCCTGTCAGTAGCCCGTAACAACGGGATTGATGTGGTAACGGGCCAGTGGATCACATTCCTTGACGCCGACGACCTGCTGCATCCGCGGTTCATGGAAATTATGCTGAATGCGGCGTCCCAGACCGATGCGGACATAGTGAACTGCGGATTGGTGAAATTCAGCGGTGAGCAGAATCCGTTTTCTGGTGCCAACAATGACACTAAGATTACCATATATGAACCGTTGCAGGCCATGAGATTGGCTATGTATCAACAATGTGGCGTGCATACATCGGCATGGGGAAAACTATACATTCGCAGTCTTTGGGAAACAGAGCGATTTACCCCTGGCACCTGGTACGAGGATCTGGATGCCTTCTACAGGGTGTGGAGTAATTGCGAAGGGTTTGTCCAGTTGGATGCGGCCCTCTATGGTTATCGTCAGCATTCAGAGAGTTTCCTTCATAAGTATACTCCAAGGCGTCGGGATGTGCTTCTTGTCACGGAACGGATGGAAACGTGGGTAGCGGAAAATTGTCCGGAGTTGTTGCCGGCAGCCCGCGACAGGCGTATGAGCGCCAATTTCAATATGTTCGTGCTCAGCGAAGAGGCCGTTCGGCAGGGACAGGCCGCACGCGAGGATATCCGCGACTTTCAGCGACAATGTTTCGATGTGATCCGCGAGCGTCGCTTCCAGTCTCTGTTCGGCCCATATACACGCCCCAAGAACCGCATCGGAGCCCTTGTTTCCTATCTCGGCCCGTCGGTGCTAAGATTATTAAGCCGCATCGGGAAATAGGCAAACTTCGTCCATGGGTATCATCTGCATCGCTCTTGCAAGAACTCTGGGGAATCAGCGACGAAACGCATGGACTTGTCTGTCACGGGATGACGGAAAGCGAGGGTTGCGGCATGGAGGCAGAGGCGTTGGGCTATGTGGGGATTGCCGTATATCGGGTCACCGCAGATGGGTGCGTCGAGGCCCCGGGCATGGGCGGCATGGACGCGGAGCTGGTGTGTGCGGCCTGTCAACGGATGAAACTCAATCAGGGTCCGGTTTGGTTCGCGACGCAGGACACGGAAACGGGTCACGGCCTGTTTGCCGTGCTCAAAATCCACAACCTGACGCGGCCGGTCCAGCGGGTCTGGACGTAAGGGCAGCGATATGGTACCTTCGTCGGCCGTCACATCACCATCGAGCAATGCCAGATATATCTTCTGCACCGACCGGCGGTGGAACTGATCTTGAAGGTTCTGATGGGCTTCCTTGGTCTTGGCAAGCACCAGCAGGCCGGAGGTATCCTGATCCAATCTGTGTACCACCATCGGTGTGGTGATGCCGCCGCAATGGCTGCGCATGCGTGTCTCGACTGAATCCATGACATGTTTCCCGGGCACAGACAGTAGTCCAGAGGGCTTGTCAACCACTATGATTGCGTCATCTTCGTGGATAATCCTTACTTCCATCCCCAGTCGCCTCTCCTCAAGCTGATTAGGCTCTACATCCAGACCCTGCAGCATGTGGCCTAAGATAGGCCCGCATTTGCCCAGACAGGAAGGATAGAAGGAGCCATGATGCCTGATTTCGGTCACCGGGGAGTCTCCCCACCAGAATTCCGCCATGCTTACGGGTGTCTGGCCATTCAGGTATGCGTATTGCAACAGCTTGGGAGCCGCGCACTCCCCCGCTCCGGCCGGCGGGACTCCGGCTGTAGTGTCCCGGAATATGTCGTTCAGGTCCCGTATCTCTCCCCGTGCGTTCAGCATCCGGAACTGCGAGAACAGCCACTTCTGTAAAGCGGCTGACCGCCGTTTCCGTTCCTCCTTCAAATCTTCGATGACTTCCTCATAACCCCTGACTTCCGCACGGTGTGCATCCACAGCACTTTCCAACGCTTGTTTCCGGCGACGGTATTCAGCCTTCTGTAACTGGCTTTCGCGAATCAGGGCATTGATGTCGGCACAACCCTCGGCCCGCATTCGGTCACGCCGGAGCTTGTCCTCCCGCAATTGCTTGCGCAATGCCGACAATTCGGTGTCGGCCTGTCGCGTGGCATCTTCAAGTGCCTGGAGCGCGCAGACGTAATCCTCCGCCTGGACCAGTTCCTCGATTCTATGATTTATGTCGGAGATGTTGTGCTCCTCCCGACGGAAATATCCGTCAGGCAACTGAACGTCGTAGACGGGGGGAACGAAATAATCATGGATGTTACTGCCCGCCAGTATACCGGAAAAGGCGGCCAGGAAGCCGACATCCCCCTCAGCATCCCTTACGATCAGCACACCGAACATCTTGCCTTTCCGGAGTTCGAGATTCCAGTCTGTACGGCTGTCAAGGTAGGCCTGTACCTCATGTGCAGCCCGGACGCACAGAGTGTCGGGGGTATAGCAGAACGGGCAGTTGAACCGAACCGGCAACTCCCCAACTGCATCAAGCCGATGTACCTTGACATTCTCCATTCCGGCCGCAAAATTTGCTAAAAATCCCGAGATATGCAAATTTCAATCCATTATAGAAGAGATATTCCGGCAGGAATGACTAAATTTGCAGAAACAACTTCAACAGCTATGAAATACAGGAAATGCGGTGACAGCGGGATTCAGCTTCCGGAACTGTCGTTGGGGCTATGGCATAATTTCGGCGATGTCGACGACTACGCCGAGGCACGCGCCATGATCATATATGCGTTCGAGAACGGCATCTGTCATTTTGACCTGGCCAACAACTACGGGCCGTCGCCCGGTTCGGCCGAGACCAATTTCGGGCGCATATTGCGCCAGGACCTCTCCGTGCACCGCGACGAGATGTTCATCTCCTCCAAAGCCGGTCACGACATGTGGCCCGGGGTGTATGGCACAGGTTCGTCGCGCAAGAACCTGATAGCCTCGTGCGACGCCAGCCTGCGGCGTACAGGACTGGAGTATTTCGATGTGTTCTACAGTCACCGGTACGATGGCTTCACGCCTGTGGAGGAGACGATGGAGGCATTGATCACCATAGTCCGCAGCGGCAAGGCTCTGTATGCCGGCATCTCCAAATATCCGCCAGAGCTTCAGGCAAAGGCCTACGCCATCCTGAGCGAGGCGCATGTGCCCTGTCTTGTCAGCCAGTACCGGGCGTCGATTTTCGACACCAAGGCGATCCAGAACAATTTCCAGCCGGCAGCCGACGCCGGCAGCGGAATCGTATGTTTCTCACCGCTGGCCCAGGGTCTGCTGACCCGTAAGTACTTCAACGGCATACCGTCCGACAGCCGTGCGGCCAAGTCCACTGGCTTCCTGCAGGAATCACAGGTCACGCCGGAACGCGTCGAGGCGGCCAGGGAACTAAACGCCATCGCCGAGCGCCGTGGCGAGACGCTGCCGGCCATGGCCATCAACTGGCTGCTGGCCGACCCGCGTGTCACATCGGTGATAATCGGAGCCTCGTCCGTTTGCCAGCTCAAGGCCAACATCGACGGCCTCCGTGCCGAGACCTTTAGCCCCGGCGACCTCGCGGACATCCACCGGATCTCCCACCGCCCCGGCATCCAGTTCTGAGTAACCGTCATGACACATCATGCCGGAGGTTCGAAACCCGAGCCTCCGGCATGATAAACAACGCTTTATATCAACCTTAACTTATCTATCTTAGATTTCATTCAGCTCATACACGCGGCTTGACAGGTCGTTGTTGGTGAACACGGGCAGACCGACGGTCATCAGATACTGCCCGGAATAAGCGTTCCGGCTGTTGTCCACCGAGCAGTCGGCGCGGTTGATCTCATGCACGCGGTACTTTGCGTCGGGATTCAGTCCCTGGAGCCTCACATTCATCAGTTTCTCGTTGTAGCGGGGATGAACGTCGAACGCGAACACCACGGCGTTGCGGCCCTTTTTGTCGACGAACATAGTGGAGGTATGGTTGCCCTCGTAGGGCGAGACGAGACGGTACTGGTCGCCGTCCAGGATGACCGGTTTCAGGCGGTTGTACTCCTTGATGGACTGCTTGCAGTAGGCCAGTTCATCGGCTGTCAGGTCATGGAGATTTAGGTCGAAGCCAAGCTTGCCCATCATGGCGACATTGGTACGGAACTTGATGGGAGCCTTCTTGTTCCATGTGGTGACATGCGCGCATTGAACCTTGGCGGGGAACACCTGCGAGAAGCCGTACTGGATGAACAGCCGCTCGATGGGGTCGGTGTTGTCGCTGGGCCACATCTCGGTGAAGTATTTCAGGCCCTCGTAGTCGGTACGGCCCCCACCGCCCGAGCAGAGCATCATGGGGAGGTCGGGATACCTGGCCTTGATACGGTCCAGGACCTTGTAGAGGCCACGGACGTAGTCAACATACAGTTTCTGCTGGTCCTTGTCCTCGTAGTTGGAGTAGATATTGGTGATTGGGCTGTTGCAGTCCCACTTGAAGTAGGCGATGTCGGGATACTTGGTCATCAGATTGTCGACCACGCCGAACACATAATCCTGGACTTTCGGATTGGCCAGGTCCAGCACCAGCTGGTTGCGGAAATAATACTCGTCGCGGTTCGGTAGAGTGATGACCCAGTCCTTATGCTTCTCGTAGAGTTCGGATTTTGGGTTGACCATTTCCGGTTCGATCCAGAGTCCGAATTTCACGCCCTGTTTCTTGGCCTCCTCGGTCAGACGGCCTATGCCGTGGGGCAGCTTGTCGGCGGTCTCGTCCCAGTCGCCCAGACCCTGGGTGTCGCTGTTGCGGGGATATTTGTTGGCGAACCAGCCGTCATCCAGCAGGAACATGTCCACGCCGAGTTCCTTGGCCTCGCCGATCAGCTTGACCAGCTTCTCCTCGTCGAAGTCGAAGTAAGTGGCCTCCCAGTTGTTGAGCAGGGTCATACGGTTGCCCATACCATCTTTGACCTGATGGCGGCGAGCCCAGTCGTGAAGATTACGGCTGGCTTTGCCTGTACCCTGGTCGCTGAGTGTGAATATGAACTCCGGGGTGACGAAAGTCTCGCCTTTGGCCAGTGGGTAAGCCGAGAAATAAGGGTTGATTCCGCTGATGACACGCAGGTCTCCCAGATTGTCAACCTCGAACACATAGCGGAAATTGCCGGTCCATCCCAGTGTTCCTGCCATAACGTCGCCGGCGGTCTCGGATGCCTCGTCGCCCAGCGACAGCTGGAAGAAAGGCGATACGAACATATCGGCGCGTGTACCCAGCTTGGTGTCCACTACTTTCTTGCCGTAGTGCAGTTCCTGACTCAGCCTGTTTGCCTCGTTGGCCCATTCGCCGCTGTACTGTGTCAGAACATATTTCGGAGCGGTGAAATGCAGCAGTGATGAAGCGTATTTCTCCAGCTCGATGGGTAGTTTCTCGTTATTGGTGATTTCCGTCCAGGCCTTGTAGACATTCTCAGGACCGAAAGCCGCTACATGGAGCTTCACCTCGTCGGCGAATTTGGGATCGGCCAGGGTTATAACGGTCTCTTTGTATCCGTCTCGGTCGTAAACCTGATGGCCCTTGTACTGCAGCAGGGTCGAGGAATTGGGCGACGCCTTGCGGTTTATGTGGAGTGCGGGTTCGAAATAGTCCTCCATGCCGTGTGTCAGGTATGCCTCCTTCTTGCTCTGAGGCAAAGCGGCATATTCCGATGTGTCGGAGAGTTTCTTGCCGAAATACGACTGGTACAGACGTCCGTCATCGCCCACGGTGTACACCAGAGCGGTGCCATCGGTTTCGATGGGAATGATCTCATTGGCTTGGCAGACACCTGTCATGAGGGCGACGATGGCCAGTGCCATAAGGTTTGATTTCATGATTATTAGTTTTTATGATTATGAATCAAAGCAATGCTACGATGCAAAATTAGTCATTATGCTTCAGCAAAAGTAGGTCAAACGATTCTAAATATGCTACAAACACATCAAATGAGCGTCTAAGCCTTTGGATTCTGGGAAGAGTCCTGGTCCGAGTTGCGGGGATGGCACTGTTTTTCGAAATCCTTAGGGGTCATGCCGTATTGCCTGAAGAACAACTTGCTGAAGTATGAGGGGGTCGCTATGCCCACCATATAGCAGACATCGCTGATACGGTACCGGCCGTCCTGGATCAGTTCGGCGGCACGTTTCAGCTTGATGGTCCGAATCACCTCGATCGGGGATAGTCCGAATACGGCCTTTACCTTTCGGAGCATGGCGGACCGGCTCATGTTTAGTTCGTCGCACATTGAGTCCACGTTGAAGTTCTCGTCGGACATGTGCTTGTCGATCACATCCTTCACCTTGTCCATGAATTCGCGGTCGGCGCCGTTTGCCTGGGTGTTTTCGGATGAGATGAAAGGATTCTTGGACACGGCTTCACGCTCGCGTCGGCGGTTGTCAAGGATTGAATTAATCAAATTGCGCAGGTATTTGATGGAGAAAGGCTTCTCCACGTATGCCTCGGCACCGCATTGCAGTCCCTGGATCTTGCTGTCCAGGTCGTTCTTGGCGGTTATGAACACAAGGGGTATTTGGCTGAGGCTTACATCGGACTTGACGGCGGTACACAGCTGCATGCCGTCCATCTCGGGCATCATGACATCGGTCAATATCAGGTCCGGCTGTATGGTCTTGAGTTTCTCCAGTGCCTCCACGCCGTTATGCGCAGTGGATACCATGAAGGAGTGCGACAGCTGCTCGGCCAGGAATGCCAGGATATTCTCGTTGTCCTCCACCAGCAGGATACTGAACACGTCCTGCCTGGGCTTGGACTGGTTGGATTCGGTGGCCAGCATGTAGCCGTTGATTTCGGGATCCACGGTCCGGAGATTCTCCTCCGGCACTTTCACCGGAAGTGTCAGCGTGAATACATTCATATCCTCCTCGGCGGGATTGTCGTCAAGCACAAGACTGCCGTCCAGCAGCGTCGCGAGGGACCTTGACAGAGGCAGCCCGATGCCCACGCCGCTCTTGGAATCTTCGCCCTGATGCGTCTGATAGAAAGCCATGAAGATGCGGTCGCGTTCCTCCGGCTTGATCTTCTGGCCGTCGCTCGCCACTTTAATCTCGAACTCATCGTCCTTGCGGCGCAACGAAAGCCTGACGGTCTTGTAGCCGTATTTACGTGCGTTGTTGAGCAGGTTGCTTACCATCTTGACCAAAGCCTCGCGGTCGGTTATGACGATAAGCTCGCCCGGTTCGATGTCGCGGACCAATGTCTTGCCCGCCAGCTTTAGCGGAGTGTCGAACCGGTCGGCTATATCGTTGAGTATGGCAGGTATATCCACGCTCTCCTTCTTGAGGGTCAGACGGCTTGAATCAATCTTCTGGAAGTCCAGGATCTGTCCGGTGAGCTCAAGCAGGCGGCTGGTGTTCTTGCGCGTCACGGAGAGATAGTCCTTGAACTGCGGGTCATCGATGTCGAGCTCCTCCATTGCTTCCAGCGGGAGGTCGATCAGCGACAGCGGCGTGCGGATCTCATGTGCGATTTCGGTGAAGAAATTCACCTTGCTTCGGTACTGTTCCTTGTCCTTGCTGTCCATCAGCATCTGCTCGTGCACGCGCATCTGCTTCTCCTTGTGCGAGCGGTACCACAGGAACCAGACGGTGACCAGTAACAGGATCAGGAGTATGTATATGCCGTAGGCCCACCAGGATTTCCACCACGGCGGCAGGATGTTGATCTCCAGTTTGCGGGTCGCTATGTTCGACTCGCTTACAGCCTTGATCTCAAGGGTATATTTCCCGGAAGCCAGATTGGTGAAGGAGATCTCGTTATCCTTCATCTCGATCCATTGGTCGCTGACGGGGAGCAGGCGGTAGCTCAATGCAATCGGGCCGAGGTGCTTGTATTCCGGAGCTGCTATTGACAACGAGAACGTGGAGTTCTCGTAGGGCAATGTCAGTTTCTTGGAGAAGAGGATGTTTTCCTTCAGGTATGAATCCTTGCCGGGACGCACCTCCTTGTTCAGGACGCCGAGTCCGGTGAAATATATGTTGAACTTAGAAGTCAGGTCCTTGTAATCGTCGGGACGGAAGGATATCAATCCGTTGATTCCGCCCATGTAGACGGTTCCGTCGGGAGAGTATGTGGCCGATTTGTAGTTGAACTGCTCGAATGGCAGACCGTCGTGCCGGTTGAACACCCTTACCTTGGAATTGGAGGGAGTGAACCGGACCAGACCCTTGTTGGTGCCGAACCAGAGGTTCTTGCCTTTGTCCTCAACTACCCCGTACACCACATCGTCGGGGAGTCCCTGTTCGATTCCGAAAGTCTTGAAGCGATCGTTCTTCTTGTCGTACAGGCTGAGTCCGCCGCGGTCGGTCGACAGCCATATACGGCCTTCGGAATCCTCCATGATGGAATTGATGGAATTGGACATCAGTCCATTGGGGTTGGAAGCTTTCTGGTCGTAGGTATAGGCCTTGAACGATCCGTTCCTTTTATTGTGTTTCCATACGCCGTTGCCCATTGTTCCGATCCATATGCAGCCGTCGGAGTCCTCGAATAGGCAATAGATCCAGTCATAGCCAGTCTCGGTGATGTGCCTGAAGTCCTTCTCCCCTTTCCGGCGGCGATATAGGGCGAACGACAGTCCTACCCATTCGTCACCCTCCTTGTCGATGATGTAGGAGTACACATTGTTGTCTATCTCATTGCCAAGGGGAAATATCTTCGATATGCTTCGGTTATCGGGATTTACCCTGAAAAGTCCGGAACGGGAGAACGATGGATATATCGCCCCGTCGTACGAGGCCATCGATATTACGATATTGTTTCCGCCATTGCTCTGCAATGGCGTGGAGAACTTGCCGGAGACCGGATCAAGCAGGTTTACGCCGGCGGTTTCGGTGCCTACCCATATCCTGTTGTCGCGGTCGGTTGCCACACCCAGTACCAGCCGACCCGACAGACCGTCCTTGATGCCGTAGTTGGCGAATTTGAACTTCCTGCGTGACATGTAGCTGACGCCGCCGAAGATACTGCCTATCCATGCGCCGCCCGAATTGTCCTTGTAGATGTGGTAGACGGTGTTGTCCGACAGCGAGAACGGATCCAGAGGGTTCTCCTTCAGGAACAGTTCCGAACCGTTCTCCAGATTCTTTATATATAATCCGTCATGCGTACCGATCCACAGCTCGTTGTCGAAACATAGGATGTCGCGTAGATATACCTTTCCGCGGCCGCTGAACATGATCGGGGTCATCAGGGTAGTGGCTGGATCGTATTCGTACAGAGACCCGGAGGTAGTGCCCGCGATGACGGTGCCTCGGTGGGTCTGGCACATCGCTATGAAATCGATGTCCGTGAGGACTGCGGAATTCTTGACCTTCTGCTTTGTGAAGGTGCCGGTGGCGGGATAGTACCGGTAGATACCGTCATTTGCGTTGGCTACCCATACGGTTCCGTTGGAATCCACGCATACGTCGACCGGAAACACCTTCTTGAACTTGCTGGTTTCGGCAAACCTGAAATGCCGTACCTTATCCTTGCTGTATAGATACAGTCCCTCGTCGGGGAGAAGGGCCCAGACGTTTCCGCGGCGGTCTCCCTCGATGGTCTGCACCCAGTTGTCGGCCATCATGCCGTCGTCAGGCTTCAGGTCCACGAAACGGATTCGGTCCTGGTACGGATCGTATTGATATATGCCCCGGTCGGTGCCGATCCAGAGGATAGCGTTCTCGTCCTCGTATAGGGCGCCGATGTTGTTGTTGCCGCATTTGCGTTCCTCGTCGAAGCACTTGTAGATTCGGAAGGAGGTCCCGTCGTAACGGCTCAGGCCGTTTTTGGTCCCGAACCACATGAACCCGAGCGAATCCTGTACGATACTCTTAACATTGTTGGCCGACAGGCCGTCGCTGCTGTCTACATGCGTAAAGTTATATTGGTTGGCCGCGGATACGCGGCCAACCAGTGATATGGCCATGGCCATGACAATAATGACCGGACCCCAATGGTATATGTTGTACAGAAATCGACTGTTCATTTAGTCTTGAATTATAATTCAAAATGCAGTTTTCCACCCTGTGTGAGGTCCTGACGGGATATGGACAGGGATTTAAGTTTATTACCGTTTAGGAAAACGGATTTCACCACGACATTGTCAGGATTCGATCTGTCGGCTGTGATTACGAGATCCTTGCCGCCGGGCAAATGGATGGTGCAACGGTTGAACAGGGGTGTTCCGAGACTATACCGGCCCGATGCCGGATTGACCGGATAGAATCCAAGAGCAGAGAATACGTACCAGGCTGACATCTCGCCGCAATCATCATTGCCGGCATAACCGGATGAGGTGTTGTTGTACATTTCGTTCATGATGCGCGCCACCATCCGCTGCGTCTTATGCGAGGCATTTACGTAATTGTAGAGATAGGCTACATGATGGCTCGGCTCGTTGCCATGGGCATACTGTCCGATGCATCCGGAGATGTTGTCGTTTTTCATGCCGCTTGTATCGGTAAGAGTGAAGAAGGTGTCGAGCTTCTTTTCGAAAGCCTTGCTGCCTCCAGTCATTTCGATCAAGGCAGGGATGTCGTGCGGAACGTACCAGAAATACTGCCAGGCGTTACCTTCGGTATAGGGGTATCCCCCGTTGGCTCCGAATTTCAGCGGGTCGAATGGCTCGATCCATCTCCCGTTCTCGTCTTTGGCCCTGAAGAAACCGACGGCGGGATCATAGAGATTGCGGAAAGACTGCGACCGGGCGATGAATCTGTCATAATCCTCCTTCTTGCCGAGTTTTGCGGCCAGCTGAGCGACACACCAGTCATCGAAGGCCATCTCCAGCGTGATCGACACAGACTGCGATTGCAATGTTTCCGGCATGTAGCCATATTTTTCCCACGCGTCGAAGGGCGAGTTGAGATGAGGCTGAGTTGAAGATTCCTTGACGGCTTCATATGCCAGATCCGGATTGATGCCTGGAGTGTTCCTGAGCACGGCGTCGGCAATGACGGGCACGGCATGGTTCCCGATCATACAGTAATTGTCCTGGCCCCATATATGCCATACGGGGAGGTATCCATATTCCTTGTAGTGCCTCAGCATACTGTTGACAAAATCGGCGTTGCGTTCGGGCATCAGCAGTGAATATAGCGGATGAGCGGCCCGGTAAGTGTCCCACAGCGAGAATGTTGAATACTGTGTGGAACCGGTCGGAACAGTGGCCGTGGAGTAGGCCGGGGTCATGTATTCCCCATTGACGTCGCTGAAAGTGTTGGGCTGTATCATGAGGTGATACAGAGCGGTGTAGAAGGTGTGCAGCTTGTCTTCGGGACCTTCGGCATCGATGCATCCCAGTACCTGGTCCCATTCATCGCGTCCCTGGCTGACATATCTGTCGAAGTCTTGATGCGGAGCCTCGGCTTCCATGTTGCGGCGTGCGTTGGCTGTCGAAACGCCCGACAGAGCTACTTTTACCTTAACGGGTTCATTGCGCTTGCCGAATCCTAATGATGCCTTCAGTGCTTTACCGTTTATGACAGTCGCGCCTTTCCTGACAGTCTCGCCGTCCCTCAGTTCCATATCACGGATATCCTCGGAAAATTCGGCTACGAAATATATCTTTCTGAGTTTGGCCCATCCTGTGATTATCCGGAAGCCTTCAATGGTCCTCGGTCCGGTCTTGCGGATCTGAGACTGGATTATGGTGCGTCCCCAGCTTCCCTTGTTGGCGGAATGATCCAGATCCAAAGTAAGTCGTCGCTCCTTCCCCTGCGGATATGTATAACGATGGATGCCTACACGTGTGGTGGATGCCAGTTCAGCAAGGATGTTCTCATCCAGAAGTCTGACTGAATAATAGCCAGGAGACGATGTCTCCTGTGCGTGATTGAAACGCGAGAATTCTGCATCGCCTGTAGTAGGGAACAGACCGATGTCGATGAAGTCACTTGCTCCGGTTCCACTTAGCCGGGTATGCGAGAAGCTATAAATTATACTGTCGTTATAATCATAGCCCGAGGCATTGTACCAGTCAGGAGCTCTGTGCGTATCAGGACTTAACTGCACCATCCCGAACGGCATGGTGGCGCCAGGATAATTATTGCCTGACAGTCCCCCTTCGACGGCACCGGTGCCTATAAACGGATCGACATAGCGGGAATTGTTTCTCGCCATGCCAGGAATCACCGATATAAGGAGTATGATGACTAATGTGGATAATCGAAACATGATTGCAATAAGTTATTTTAGAATAGTCTTGAATGTCTCGGTCATGCCCGAGGCGAGCTTTACCTGCACGATAGCCATGCCATTAGCGGGCATGTTAACAATTAGGTCGTTGCTCGAATCGCTTGCATATACGGAATTGACGGTACAACCGTCAATTCCGTATACTTTTACAGATGAGATGGGTTCCGTTGCCGACACATGTGCCGAGCCATCGGAAACCTGGATTGAAATCTTGCTGGCATTGTCAGCCTTGATGTCCTGGACACCGGAGTAGCCTGCGCGCTCGAAGCGATAGATATGCACATCCTTGGCGGGAACAGACACCTTCAAGGCTGTCGGGGCACAGGACGTGCCGTTCCAAAGCTCCTTGACGTTTACGAATTCCGAAGGGTTGACGCCAAGGCGCCCGAAATCCACATCCTTATCGAGTTCAGCGGCCTTGTCGAAATTGAATACTACGTAGTAGAATGCGTCCGGAGTATCGTAGATGAACTCATTGTCGGTCGCCACATCATTAGGCGAGAACAAGGTGATGCTATTGTTGAACGTTCCTTCCACCGGACGGAATGAGCGTCCTATGCGTCCCACCTCGGTCAGGTCCTTGTTGGAAGCGAACTTCACCACGCGCTCGCGTTCGGCATCGGTGCCGACGATCTTCACGTTCTTGCCGTTGTATTTCATCGTGGCACCCTCGTAGGCGTATGTGCCCCCCAGCAGGGTCATGCCCGTGATCAGACCGCAGGTGTAGCGGATACGGGCCTCCTTCTCGTCGGGCGATCCCTTGCCGGTGAACACCTTGCTCAGGCACATGTGGTCCGGGTCGTTGAAAGAGTAGCACTGGTCCAGCCACCATGATCCGTTGATGCAGTTCAGGGTGTACATGGAGTTGTTAAGCTCGCCCCATGCGTCACATCCGATTCGGCGGATATGCGCCTTGGCAGGGAATACAGGCGCGATGGAGAAATCCAGGGCCATGTCGCCTGCCATCTCCACAATATAGTCCATACCGTAGTTGTAGGCCATCATACCTGTCGTCACGTTGGGGTCGAACCATCGGTCGGCCTCCTGCGAGCCGTTGTTCATGAAGTCGATCTTCACGAATTCAAAGCCGTCGTCCTTGAATTCCTTGAAACGCTTGCGGTTGGCTTCCTTTACGGCTGGATGGGTGGGATCCAGGGAGTAGGCCGATATCTTACGGGGCTTGCCGTTGGCGGTCAGCACAACGTCCTTACGGCTGTAGGTCTTGCCATCGACTGTCTCGTAGGGATAGTCGGACACCTCGTCATCACTGCCCAGCCACAGGGAGAATGGAGTGTGATAGATTCCGGGACGGTACCCCATCTGCTTGCAGCGCTCGGCAAACTGACGGCGCTCCATTCGGCTCATGTTGTCCCAGAAGGGCAACTTTTCTGATGCTTCATGAAACCTCAATTTTGTAAATATGCTAATATTAGATAGTTATATATTTTAACAATTTCAGAAAGTCGCAAAAAGTGCCATAAAGTCGCTTTCATTTGTATCAACTTTGTATCAACTTTTGAACTATATCATATACCTTTGCCGTTATTAGATAAACACTTATCGAATATGGCTAAATCAGCATATACCAAATTTGTTCTACGAACCACCAAGAAAGCAGGAGTAGCTACTCTCTATACTCGTCGCGTCGGCTTCAATTCCAATCTGATGCTCAACTCCCATATTGAGGTTGATATCAAGACTTGGAATGATGCCATATCTACGCCGGGGCGTTGGAATACTTTTCGCGCAGGGTCGGGGAAGGGACTCTGCGACAAGCTTGATGAAATGTCGGCTCTGATTGATACTATAATCAACGACCCTAAGGGTTCGAGAACGAAACTTGATAAAGCGATAGATGAATTCGCCCATAAAGAGCAACGCGAGTTTCAGGAGGCACAACGGAAAGCACGGGAAGAAGCGCAAGAGCGTAAGAAAGCTCAACGTGAGGCTGAACAGCGGCGCAAAAAAGAAGAACTTGAAGCAATCCTCCGTCAGCGTGAAGAATCCTTCATTGTGGCTCTTGATGTCTTTATTGATGCTGCTCCAACCCGAACATGGCACGGCAAACCAATCGGACTAAAAACCATACAACACTACAAGCATCTGCGCCGCTATATCCGCGACTTTATGAAGAAGAAGCATATCACGGATATTCGTTTTGACGAACTCAATAAGTCGTTCTACTCAGACTATCTCAGTTTTGCTTATGGCGAGGGATTGAAACTCAACACTATCGGCGACCATATCAAGGTAATCAAGACCGTTATCCGTGACCAGCCGATGCGCATACAATGTATGGCAGAAGATTTCCTTAGATGTGAGAAGCTGAAAGAGGAGTCAGAAAGTATCGCTCTGCTTGAAAGTGAGATTGAGCTGATAACAAAACAGGAATTGCCGACCGAACACCTCCGAACCGTGCGCAATCAGTTTGTTTTGATGTGCTGGACTGGTGCACGCCATTCCGACCTTGAACAACTCAATTATAACTCTATTCATGTAACAGAGGATGGTGAGCGATATATCCAATATAAAGCAAAAAAGACCGACAAGGTATCAGTGGTAAAGATTTTGCCCGAAACTCAAG
Source organism: Bacteroidales bacterium (assembly GCA_019416425.1). Lineage (GTDB taxonomy): Bacteria > Bacteroidota > Bacteroidia > Bacteroidales > Muribaculaceae > Lepagella. Next base: position 3,143 of record DXXK01000082.1, on the reverse strand, counting down.
CAATCTTCGACCTATACGATGACGGTAGGCAAATGCCGCGCGTAATCAGCAATCAGAAGTTCAACGATGCGCTGAAAGAAATAATGAAAGCAGTATATGAGGCAAATCCGGAAAGTACGTTAGCCGGATATGTTACCAAGGCATACACCGCCGACGTAGGCAATGGCAGAGCCGGTCGCAAAACCGACATATACCAACGCTGGCAGATGGTGAGCTGTCACACTGGGCGCCGCTCATTCGCCACCAATATGCGACTACGAGGTAATGACCGAGATGTAATCTGTGCAGCCACGGGTCACACCACCGAAGCATCACTCAGCCGCTACATAAAGGAAGACCGTCTTACTCGTGCCTCACGCCTAAAATAGAATTATGCAAAAGAATAATTTTTCTTTTCACCAGTTCCATCTATATATTGGTTTGGTTTAGATCGGGTATATATTGCCCGGACTAAACCAAACTGGCATAGTATATCACACCTATGATTTGTGGCTGATGTGAAATTCCATTTAATTGAATGTAATGTTTTGTGTAATTGGAAATAAAATGCTAACTTTGCGCTGCTGAGAAAGGACAATTAAGCGTTTATTTTCCTTTTTACTCATGGTGATATGAAACAAACAATTATATCAAAGGTCAATCGCAGCAAGAAGGGCACCATCTTCTTGCCGGATAGCTTTTTACCTATTGATACTCACTACGCCTCCAACGTATTGTCAGAATTATGCAATGAAGGTAAGCTCGTCAGAGTTGCCACAGGGATATACGTTAAGCCAAAAGAATCACGATTTGGACCCGTTATTCCGACAATAGGAGAAATAGCGCAGACCATAGCAAAACGTGATGATGCGCAACTGTTGCCTACCGGAGCGACTGCCGAGAATTACCTCGGTTTTTCAACACAAGTTCCAATGAACCCCGTGTATCTTACATCAGGGACTCCACGCAAAATAAAGATTGACAAACGGACTCTGACGCTTAAACATAGTGTGCCATCGACATTCGCATATAAGGGCAAGATTATGCCGATATTAGTGCTTGCGTTAAAGTCTATCAAGCAATATAATGTTGAAGATAATACTCTTGACGTAGTTTATGGCGTGTTGAAGGAAAACCCGGAGGAAGAGACATGGCAAGAGGATATAGCTCGTGCTCCGCGCTGGATTAGAAAAATTATTATCGAAACAAAGGATAAAATCAAACGAAATGAGCAGATGGATTGATGCCTCGGATGCTGACCGTCAACAGTCGGCATATATTATAGCAAATGAAAAGAACATCAGCGTGGGTGCGGTTGAAAAGGACTGGTGGGTTACCGCCATTTTGAAAGTCCTGTTCTCCCTTTCCCCGGCAAAGTATATGTTCTTCAAAGGTGGAACAAGTCTCAGCAAAGGCTGGAACCTGATTGACCGCTTTTCGGAAGACATCGACATAGCCCTTTATCGTGATTTCTATCTCAATGAACATGGTAAGGATTGCGCAAAAGCTGCGACTAACAATCAGGTGAAGAATCTCCGTATTGTCAATCGTGATTATATCCTTGGCGAGTTTGCAAAAGAGTTGAAATCGAAGATTGTCGAATCCGGTTTAAGCGAATGTAAGGTATTACCGATAACTACAAAGAAGGACGGTTCGCCAATCGACCACGACAGCGATCCGGTAATCATAGAGATTCATTATCCGGTCAAAGTTGACTCTGATGCGTATGTGCGTCCCGTAGTCAAGATTGAGATAAGTTGTCTTTCGATGAAAGAACCGTTTGAAGTCAAGCGTATATCATCACTCGTTGGCAATGCTTTCCCGGAGATTGACGATGAGACATTTGCCGAAATACCGACCATAACACCGACACGCACATTCCTTGAAAAAGCCTTTCTGCTCAATGAGGAATATCAGCGTCGCTCCCCTCGCTCCGACCGCATGAGCCGCCATCTTTATGATTTGGAGCGACTGATGGACACAGCTTTTGCAGAAGCCGCACTCTCCGATATGGAATTATATCAGGAAATCATCGCCCATCGCCAGCGATTCTATCATGTCGGCGGGGTAAACTACGAGCTTAACCATCCGTCAACCATCGCATTCTGTCCGACAGGCGAACTGCGTGACAAAATGCGCCTCGACTACGAAGCAATGAAAACATCCATGATTTATGGAGAGAAGTTGTCGTTTGATGCACTGATTGACCGGCTCGAACAATTGGAAAATCGTTTCCGCTCAATGCCCATGTAATATACGAGGACATCATCCCTCATGCCCAACTTTTGTTTTGCCAAGCATTTCCATATAAGTTTAGGTTTAGTCGGGCATATATAAAGCCCGAACCAACCCAAACTGTCAAGAATTCGTCTCTGCATATCTGAAATCTCATATATTATAACTAAAAAACAATAACAGTTATGGTATATGGATATATACGTGTGAGTTCCGACAAACAGACTGTCGAGAACCAGCGCTTCGAGATAAATAACTTCTGTGAGCGCGAAAATCTGACCATAGACGGTTGGATTGAGGAAACAATTTCTGGAACTAAAGCCTATAACAAGCGACAGCTTGGTGCTCTACTCAAGCGCATCAAAAAAGACGATCTGATTATCTGTGCGGAGCTGTCGCGTCTTGGCCGAAACCTCTTTATGATTATGGAGATACTCAACATCTGCATGACAAAAGAGGCAAAGGTATGGACTATCAAGGATAATTACCGCCTTGGCGATGATATTCAGTCAAAAGTATTGGCATTTGCTTTTGGACTATCTGCAGAGATAGAACGCAATCTTATCTCTCAGCGCACAAAAGAAGCATTGGCACGTAAGAAAGCAGAAGGTGTAACCCTCGGCCGTCCCAAAGGTCGTAAGAGTTCCCCTGACAAATATAAGCTGAGCGGAAAAGAAACACTCATTCGTGAATTGCTAAAGGAAGGTGTCTCAAAACGAAAAATCGCAAAGATTTGCAAGGTAGATAGGAATACTCTCGCTCGTTTTATCAATCTGATGGAAGGAAAATGAGCGATTTCGTGCGGCAAAATGCTGTGGTCACCGATTTCGCCACCTCTGACTCTTGGGTCATCTTATCGCCCATAGAGCAGAGTATTAAGCGCAAAATCGAAGCTGTTGGCGTCCCCCTCAAGGATTGGGATATAAACA
>DXXK01000081.1 GCA_019416425.1 Bacteroidales bacterium | reverse complement strand
CCCCGCCTATATCTCCTCCAGCTCCCTCCGCAGTATATCCATATTCTAAAATTAATTATGATTAAAGGGCAGCATTCTCACGAGTGCAGCCCTTCCCAATAACTAATCCTGCTTTGAGGATTATTTCAACAACCTTTATTTATGGTGTAACTATATTTTATATGGTTTTATTATATTCTGTTAATAAAATGTTGCACTTTGATACATTTTGCTGATTTGCAACATATTTGAGTCAGCAACACCCGCCAATTAGTACCGGAATATCAGGTATCCCCCCGCGGCGAGACGAAATGTACCGGACTTTCGCCTAACCGTCCTGCCGTCGGCAAAGACCTGATCCATTGTGCCGTCGAACCTTAACTTCACCTTCTGCGACTGACGCGGCTCGTGGTTCACGATCACGATGTAATTACGATCCTCGTTTCGGATCTGCGACACGAGCACACCCTGCCGACCGCAACGGATGGACTTCAACGGCCCAGGCATTGTCTCCAAAGTCTCGGCACCCTGGGGCACAACGCCCACATGACCCTTGCCGACAACCTCACACCCTAAGAAAACAGGAGTCAACCCCTTGATCTCACGGTTGACACGCTGGATGTCATACCAGACACTGGTACGCCGGCCGGTTGTGTCGATAGGCGCAATCGTTGGCTTGAAATCCTCCCGGTTCCAAAACCCGTAGAGCCAGTAATCAATTCCCTGGGCACCGTAGGCCAAAGCATTAAACACTTCGAAACGGATATCCGATTCCACAGGCACAGGATAATCATAATGGCCGAAAACCAACGAGAAAGCCCAGAAAGGCCAACCTGCCTGCCGGGCAGCCGACGATATAATCTCCAGATTCTCGTAAAAATCCTTCTTGACCGACACCTTACCGTCCCTCAGCACCACAGGATAATGGTCGTACGACAACAAACCAGTCCTCAGTTCACAGACAGATTTCTCCACGTAATCACGATAGGAATCAGCCTTGCATATCCGAGGAGGCACAATAGGCAACAGATTCACAAAGACCATCCTGGTGGTATCCATCGTGAAAACGGCGTCACGCATCCGGCTCAACGCAGGAAAGTCAAGGGCATTCGGCTCGTCACGAAGCATGTAGCCACCCAATGACCTGCAGTCACGCCATCGACACACATCCGCCATGACCTGTTCCGGGGTCGTGGCAGAGACAAATCGGTAAAGGACCTTCAGGTTATGCCGTTCCGCCAGTTCGAATACTTTCGGAGCCTGGGCCTTCTGGTTATCATACAGGCCGGAAATCATATTGACTCCCAGATCCTCCAGACCGGCATACCATTCGTCGGTCAACACAAACTTATCGTTCAAGGTCGTCGCGGCAGTCATCATGACCGTAATCTGCCCCGGCGTAGGGTTCTTGTATTTCGGCACGAAGGTGGCGCCGTCGGTCTCCGCACCCGCAGGGAGAACCTGAGCCAACGCCGACAGCCACGGCACAGTCAGCATCAATGCGGCCAGCACCCCAAATATTCTCTTCATATCGTAATATCGTACAGTGTTGAATTGATTCTCAACACTCCTCCTTGCGCAGGATGCTGTAGTAACGGTCCAGAACATCCTGTGCAGCCGTGAACGAGCTCTGCTCGTTGTTCAGCACACGCAGTTCCTTCTGCTCCAGCAACACACGGATCTCCGGCACGCTGTAGAAGTCATGGCGAAGCCGCTCATTGATTGTCTCCAGCATCCAGTATTTGGCTTGCTCGTTGCGTTTGCGCTGGAAATAACCCGTACGTTTCACATACTCGAAGTAGCGGTCGATCATATCCCAGACCTTGTCGATGTTCAGCTCATAATAACCGGAATAGCACAGCACCTCCGGCACCCACTTGGAAGGTGTGGGCGGGAACAGATGCAACGCGTTGCGGAACTGCGCCGCCGCCAGATTGGCACGGTCCACGTTGTCGCCGTCGGCCTTGTTGATCACTATGCCGTCCGCCATCTCCATGATGCCGCGCTTTATGCCCTGCAGTTCGTCGCCCGTACCCGCCAGCTGTATCAGCAGGAAGAAGTCCACCATCGAATGCACGGCGGTCTCGCTCTGGCCCACTCCTACGGTCTCCACGAAGATGTTGTTGTAGCCCGCCGCCTCACACAGCATGATGGTCTCGCGCGTCTTGCGAGCCACACCGCCCAGCGAGCCGGCCGACGGACTGGGACGTATGAAGGCGTTGGGCTGCTGCGACAGCTTCTCCATACGGGTCTTGTCACCCAGGATGCTTCCCTTGGTACGCTCCGAGCTCGGGTCGATGGCCAGCACAGCCAGCTTGCCTCCCTGCTTCAGAACATGAAGGCCGAACACGTCAATGCTGGTGGACTTGCCGGCGCCAGGTACGCCTGTAATGCCGATGCGCTTGGAATTGCCGGTGTACGGCAGACATTTCTCAATCACCTCCTGCGCCAGCACTTGATGGGCGTCGGCCGTGCTCTCCACCAGCGTCACAGCCTGTCCCAGCACGCTGACGTTGCCTTTAAGTATGCCTTCAACGTACTCGCCAGCCGTAAGCTGAGGCCGACGGCGCGAATGCGGCCGACGGTATGGATTCACGGTGGGTTGGGACGATACACCGCTGTTGACCTGCAGACCGCGGTAATCGGGATTGTTCTCGGGATGTTCCATGGTAATTCAAGTTGTCTTAATTTCTGTTGTAAAATTCCATCTTGACAGGCTATTGTCCTATCGTTCCGGTCAGGTTAATCTCCATCAGCGGGTTCACCGGGTCGTTGGAAGCGACCTTCACCGCGATGCGGAACGGCGAGCGCACCGCCTCCGACGGAGTGAACGTAACGGTGATGCGGCCGGTCTTATCCTTCTTGACCTGCGCGGGGAAACCGTCGACCTTCACCGCCGGGCTGTCGCACCAGACATTCTGAATCTCCAGCGTCGACTTGCCGCTGTTCAGGATGTCCAGCTCCACCCGGCGTGGCTCACGGGTCACCGTTCCAAGATCCACCACCGGCAGAACGGAATCGCATACCGGAGCCTTGGCCAGCTCCTTGGCGCCTAACGTCCTGCGCACGGGTATCACCTGGCCTACGAACTCGATGTCATAGCTCTGGCTGTTCTCTCCATCGGGATCCGCCACTATGGTGACGGGGAAGGATACGGGGCCTGCCTTGCCGTACGCCCGCGTATCGAAGTACATGGCCAGCGTAGTCACGTCGCCGGGACCTAAGCGGGTCTCGGAAAGCTTCAGTTTCATCGTCTTCTCGCCGCTGTGCGCCGACACTGTAACGCTGTCGTTCAGCGTGTTGTACGCGTTGACGAACATGCTCGGGGTCTTGCCCGCGTTCATGGCGCCGGCCAGTACCTTGCCGTCCGACAGGCGTAGCGCGCCGGCATCGACAGGATAGAGCTGCGCCAGCGACTCGGGGGTGCCCAGGACGTTGCCGCGGATCCTGATGGCCACGCGGTGGCCGTCGTCGAAGCGCACCTTGATGCTCTTGTCGAACCGTCCGGGCCGTCCCGTGGGGTCATAAGTGAAGCGTATCACAGCCGTGTCGCCAGGCGCCACAGGATCCTCGGGATACGAGGCGTCCGTGCAGCCGCACGTGGGCCGCGCCTCGGTCACCGTGACCGACTCCGGCCCATGGTTCACAAAGCGGGCGTAGCCCTGCTTCGGGCCCGCCTGCTCCTTCATCAGTCCGAAATCATAGCTGGTCTCAAGCCATACCACCTCGGCCGTCGACGTCGTGGCCAGCGTCAGTACTCCCGCCGTCAATGTAGCAAGTACCTTCATGGCCCGTTACTTATTTGGGTTCACGACCCCCTTGACGTAGAGGAAGGTCTTCTTCTGCTTGCCGTTGCTGCGGATGGTCACCTTCTTGGTGAAGCCGCCTGGACGTCCCAGCGGATTGTAGGAGATCTTGATCTTGCCGCTCTTGCCGGGGGCAATCGGCGCCTCGGGATACTCCGGAGTGGTGCAGCCGCACTCGGCCGTGGCCGTCTGGATCACCAGCGGCTTGTCGCCGGTGTTGGTGAAGACGAACTCATGGCTCACCACTCCCTTCTTCTCCGGTATCACTCCGAAGTCGTAGGTGGTCTCCTTGAAACTTATCTCCGCCCGCTGTTTTTTCGCCATCGCCGGAATCGTCGTGGCTATCAGGCAGATAACCATCAATATCACTGATACGGTCTTCTTCATTTTCCTATTCTTTCGTTATTCTGAATGCAAAAATACAATTTTTTTTGTTAACTTTGCCCCCGATTTGAAAAGGGATACTCATTATATATGAAAATTCCACCCGGAATTTAGCCTTATTTGTAATGAAAAACATTTACAATCCCTTTTTGTTAGATAAGAAAAAACTCCACAGGTTTACACGACGCGGAAGATAGAGATGAAGAAACTAATGATCGTAGAGTCGCCTCACAAGGCGGAGACCATCGGCAGATTCCTTGGTTCGGACTTCAAGGTAATGTCGAGCAAGGGCCACATACGCGACTTGCAGAAGCGGGGCATGAGCCTCGATGTCGAAGACGGCTTCGCACCCATCTACGAGATACCGGACGACAAGAAGGAACTGGTACGCCAGCTGAAGGCTGCGACCAAGGACGCCTCGATGGTGTATCTGGCAAGTGATGAGGACCGCGAGGGAGAGGCCATAGCATGGCATCTGTACGAGGTCCTGGGTCTGAATCCCCGGGATTCGAAGCGTATCGTGTTCCATGAGATCACCAAGCCGGCCATCCTGCATGCGCTGGAGAATCCGCGCGACATCGACATCGACCGTGTCAACGCCCAGCAGGCTCGACGCGTGCTGGACCGCATCGTCGGCTTCGAGCTGAGCCCCGTACTGTGGAAGAAGATCAAGCCGGCCCTGTCGGCCGGCCGCGTGCAGAGTGTCACCACCCGGCTGGTCTGCGAGCGTGAGAAGGAGATACAGGCCTTCGAGCCGGAGGCCTTCTTCCGCATCAACGCTTTGTTCCGGACCGTCGGCGGCGACACCGTAAAGGCCGAGGGTACCAGCCGGTTCAAGACCGACGCCGAGGCCTACGCCTTCCTGCAGCGGTGCGTGGACCGTAAGTTCCGCGTTTCCGGCATCGCGGTGAAACCCATCACCCGTAAGCCTCAGCCCCCATTCACCACTTCCACGCTTCAGCAGGAGGCCGGACGCCGTCTGGGATTCTCCGTAAGCACCACCATGCGCGTGGCTCAGAAGCTCTACGAGGAGGGACAGATCACCTACATGCGTACCGACTCCACCAACCTGTCCGAGCTGGCCATCACCGACATCGCCAAGGCCATCACCGAGGATTACGGCCCTTCGTACCAGAAGACGCGCCGCTACCATACCAACGCCAAGGGTGCCCAGGAGGCTCACGAGGCCATCCGTCCCACCTACGTCAGCAACCGCACAATATCCGGCACTCCGCAGGAGCAGAAGCTCTACGACCTGATCTGGAAGCGCGCTGTGGCCTCGCAGATGAGCGATGCCGTACTGGAGAAGACCAATGTGGACATCGACTTCGCCGACACTCCGTCGCAGGGCTCCGTACCCTTCCGCGCCGAGGGCGAGACCGTGAAGTTCGAGGGTTTCATGCGTGCCTACGGTATCGAGGCCAACGATGATGCCGCTCCCGAGGAGGGAACGGGCAAGGAGACGCTGCTGCCGGCCATGGCTGTCGGCGACGGTCTCGACGCGAAGGCCATCACGGCCACCGAGCGTTTCACCCAGGCTCCGCCGCGATATACCGAACCGACGCTGGTCAAGAAGATGGAGGATCTGGACATAGGTCGTCCTTCCACCTATGCCTCGACTGTCTCGACAATTCAGGCCCGCGGATACGTGGAGCACGGCGACAGCGAGGGCACTCCGCGTCAGTACCACAAGCTGACGCTGCAGAACGGCAGGATTTCCGACCAGGTGCTGACGGAGAACACCGGTTCCAGCAAGGGCAAGCTGATGCCCACCGATGTGGGTATGATTGTGAACGATTTCCTGGAGGAGTATTTCCCGGACATCATGGACTATAACTTCACGGCCCGCGTGGAGGAAAAGTTCGACGACATCGCCGAGGGCAAGCTGCCCTGGCAGGAGGAGATCGGCGAGTTCTACGGTTCGTTCCATCCGTTGATCGAGAAGGTCAACACCATGCGCAGCGAGACGAAGGTCGGCGAGCGCATCCTGGGCGTTGATCCGGCCAGCGGCAAGCGTGTATCGGCCAAGGTGGGCCGCTTCGGCCCGGTCATCCAGATCGGTGAGGCCACCGACGAGGAGAAGCCTCGTTTCGCAAGTCTGCGCGAGGGCCAGAGCCTTAGCACCATCACTCTTGAGGAGGCGCTGAAGCTGTTCGACCTGCCGCGTGCCTTGGGCGAGTTCGAGGGCAAGCCGGTAAGTGCGGCCATCGGCCGTTTCGGGCCATATATCCATCATGAGAAGATGTTCGTCTCCATTCCCAAGGAGATGTCGCCTCATACCATCACTCTCGACGAGGCCATTGCGTTGATCCAGGCCAAGCGCGAGCAGGAGGCCAACAAGCTGATCAAGACGTTCGACGATCTTCCCGGCGTAGAGGTCCTGAACGGCCGTTTCGGACCGTACATCGCTTTCAAGAAACCCGGCGACCGCAAGGCCACGAACTACAAGATTCCCAAGGGCACCGACCCGAAGGCCCTGACCCCCGACGAGGTCCGCAAGCTGATGGAGGCTCAGGA
>DXXK01000080.1 GCA_019416425.1 Bacteroidales bacterium | reverse complement strand
ATCTTTATGAAACGTAAATTAGTTTAAACAACTTCAAAGATAGCATCTTGGTTTGGTTTAGGCATCATCCTTAATCGATACTTTTTCTCAACATTTGTTGAGCGTAATGTCGATTATTTTGCCTAACTTTGCCTACTGAAGCGGGATTAAATCAATTGTTTCAATCATGAAGTATCTTAATTCAATCTTTTCATGTATCTTAGTGTCATTGTTGGCTTCATGCAACAGCAATGATGAACCTGTCAATCCTCCGGAATATCGGATATCGTGGATTCATTTCGATGAATCATACCAGTCGTTTGACTACAATGCCGACGGGTATGTTTCTAAATGGGAATATAATGATACCCCCTTTCATTATACCGCCTCATACAGCTATCCGGAGAGTGAAAACATGATATTGATAACTGCCGAGGAACAAATCGGTGAGGATACTTGGTCCTACGATGAGAAGCTGTATCTAAATCCGAACGGCACGGCAAGTCATGCCAAAGCTATAGCTACCTTAAAGAATAACGGAGAGTTGCTGATGAAGAAAAACTTTACGATGGAATTCCAATACAATTCATCCGGACAACTCATCAAAGTAAATACAGCGGAAAAGCGAACTAACGACACCGACTGGGAAGAGCCGACCTCTCTGGAATGGTGTGCAGAAATTGAATGGCAGGATAACGACCTGGTCAGATATTCTGAATACAGTTATCCTAAGTATCCGACGCTTACCAAAACATTCGCATATTTCGGAGCAGAGACCACGCATTATCTTCCAATAGTCCAAGGTCCCGTGGTTCGCAGATACTACCTGCCGTTGCAGTATCAGGGAGTCTTAGGCAAATTGTCTGTAAGTCTGGTCAAGACTATGGAAGTCACATCAAACCAAAGTCTTCAAAAGATTGACTTCTCCTATGATATATCAGCCTCTGTTTATAATTCCTGGATCGAGGGTTATACAGAAATAAAGAATGGCAAAGAAACCAAATACACCATCGGCTGGGAAGAGATATAGTTGCGGGTTTTATTCGAACTCAGTATCTACATTATCTGTTACGGAGAGTTTCTGACGTCTAATCCGGGCATGTTCCATCCACTGCCACGGATTGATGTAGGAATCGTTGCATCCCGAAACCAGGGAGTAATCTGTCGCCGCGCGTTGCTCATAGCACACAGATAAGACCGATTATGTATACTACCATATTCAACATTATTGAACCTAACATACCTAATAAAGGGACAAAAATCATCACCGCAATTCTGGCGATATGTGCCTGAACCTTTATGTTGGACACTGCCAACAAACTAATAAGAAAAGGTAATGCATATGCTATACCGCATAATACGACTAAAAGAGGTGAAATGCTACGACTAAAGGTTCCTGATACTGCTGATGAGAACTGAAGATTATATATGGGGAACTGCATCGCTATAATATAATTGCCAACACTCAACATTATAAACCAAAAAACACAATAGAATACCCAATATTGACTTTTACGGAACAGAAAATACGCTGCTATCAAAAATATTGATATAGCAATTCCGGAACTTAGTTCCATTGATGTGAAATTTGTATCCCAATACATTGGATCACCTCCATATTCTTCATTAACTACTAATTTCATCGAATCAGTACAGAATCCATAGAGCGACCATAAGGAACAGCACAAAACGAATAAGAGAATAGCCATCAGAAGATGCCGACGGATATTCAATTTAAGAACTTTTTTATCAAGTATCAATTTAGCTTCCTTTATATTTATATTGGGCTTAACCATATCTTAAGAAATTCGAATGATAAAGCTCATCATGATAAATCCCATCGTTGCTAACATTACTCACGATGCCAATCTCACGCATTAATTATGATGTAAAAGTCTAAGTTCATGTCTGTATAGAACTTGAATTTCATATTATAGATTGCACTTCTAATTCTCCTTTCGATTATAGACTGTTATTAATATATCATCAGTCAATAGTGTGTCCATGTCACGCGGAGTTATAGAGAAGTCTCCAAAAAAGAATTGTGTTACACCTTGCCAATTCTGTGGCGTCTTTAACACAGCCCTAAAAGAATTGTTTGTCGTAGAAACTATAGCGTAAGACGGATATACTGCGGTTTCATTACCGTAATTTTTAGAGATATCAGAATAAGGAATATCAATAGTAAAATGTAGGCGACTTAATCCATCTTCAGAATAGAATTTTAAAGAAGCCGGCTCCGTCAGAATTATGGATTTTGAACCAAAGCCAACCAATCTTACATTTGATTGAGGCACGCGACGGTATATACTTGAATCTGTAAACCGCATCATTTGTCCCGTAACTCTCTTGCATATAGTATCCATATTACCTTTGCCGATATTTGACCATGGCACTGTGACCTCAGAGACCCGGGTATCCGCTATCGCATTTGAAAGTTTTTCCACAGCATTTTGATCTTTTTTGAATTTCATATAGAACTTATCTTTGCCCAAAGATTCAGCATGAAATGACATGAGCTCTAATTCGGGAATATGTCTATTTATCTGAAATTTTATGATAAACGTAGCTTGCAGGGTCAGTTCTTCAGACGCAAGATATCGCTGTATGGTAAAAGCTGACGATGAGTCCGCAAACTGGACATAGCGGCCCAAAGGCATGGGTATAGGGTTGACAAAAATAACCTTGCCATCAACTTTTGTGGAAGATGTTTGAGCAAGCGTGATGCAGTTCCCAAATATAAGGATTATTGATGTTATGATAAATCTGATTAATTTCATGCGAAAAATCATTTCTTCTTTTTATCTACTATATTAATGCGATAGTAACTGCTTTTAACAGGCTCAACTTCCCACCGCGTATTATAGTATTCTTCTATTTCAAGATTACCGACCTTGTCACCATTACTATAGCAAATATACCCGGCATTTTCATTGGTGGATTTCACAATGAAATTATTAATTGTTCCATGATAAAAAAGCGCCATGCCCGGGTGTCGGAGTGGGAATTCTGTATTGTTCGGCAATACTGTCTCTGAACCATCTGTTTTGACATACCAGCATTTATGAACGTCATCTTTTGCAGTTTTGTTATACGCGAGATAATTACCATCCGGGAGTTCATCCATATATGAATATGATTTTGAAACAGCAGAATTGTTCTTGCTGATGTCAATCAGGCAGTCATGGGAATTCAGTCCAACTTTAAAATCTCTTCGCACAAGAAGTAAATCTGGATGACTCAAGCTGAACCTTACAAAATCTGTGTTATATAATGTCGTTATATACTTATAATCTCGGTTATATATATTTGAAATATGCTCTCCGTTATCAAAAAACTCTTCAGCAAGATATTTCCCGTTTGATCTCCCTAAGTCATAAAAATCAATAGGTATATCAATTCTTGTAGAATGTGACGATTTATCGGTCAATGTAATCTTATAAATCATACCCGCATCTTTCAAACCCATGATGGAACCATCGAATAGAACAGTTATACTATTCCATTCAGGATATATAACCCATTCTCCCATCGTATTGACAGCACCATATTTATCATTGTCCATCTCAACCGTTATCAACCCATTTAGGATTATCGGATAGACCGACCTTGGTTCCATACCATCAATAGGCATAACCGTAAATTTCTCTTTACCATGTTTGTCTACGAACTTTATACGCTCTCCATAACGGCTGATAGGGAATAAATTAGGATTTATAATGTTAGCACTATATAAATCCGATAATCCCGGAATAGGGGTCGGCGATGATGCATTACGATAAATTGTAATGCTTCTTCTTGAATCTTGCCAGTCTACAACCTTTCTGTAGCGAACCACAGCAATAATATCATCTATTACCGGTGATGTCCAATTCGTGGCTTCTACTTTACCAAATGAATTGTTTACAGGAGTGAAGTTACGAGCAATAATATTGCCGTCAAGGTCAATCAAACTTACTCCATGATCGCCTTTCAGTCGCACCTGAAAGTATTGCAGTGTTGGCTTGCTGATTCCAGATTCTGTACACACAGAATATGGGTCAGAAGTATGATTATACGGCGCAATTTGAGAATATGCAATAGTGCAGTTGGTAAAAATTGCGACTAAACATATCAACAAGACTATTATCTTGTAATTATTGAGGTATGATTTGAGGATTAGCATGGCATTCATTTTCTTACAGTATAATCACTTACTTATAGTATATTAGCGAACTGAATGGATGAGTTGATCTTTTCGAATTGGTGACTATCGTCGGGTCGCTGTGCGTACATCTCTACGAAAGCCTCCTGATGCTATCGTTCTGATTCCTTTATCTTCTGATTTACAAGTTGCTGAAATTCTTTCCACTGATCGGGCGAAGTTCCATACTTTTCGGACATTTCATTGAACAATTCGATGTGTTTCTGCTCGTAACTTTGTACCTCCTGTCTTGAAGCAGGTTTGCCATGGAGATTGGAACGATCATTCATCCGCTGACGAAGTTGGTTCAGCTCGATGGAACTTTCGGCCATTTTTGATGCGTCACGGTCTATCTCTGAGCCGCATGCCGAAATGACAAGAAAGGTTAGACCGGCAGCCAATAATTTAAGAAATCTCATAGTTTATCTGATTTATGGTCTTTCAACAAAGTCAACTGAATAGTCCTTCAATCCCATTTCGGTGTGGCTTACAGTTTCTCCCCCTCCAATCATTAGCGAATGTTTTTTATAGTTGCCGTGATTGTCTAATGTCCGGAATCCTACCAAAAGCGCAGCATCACTATTGTTGTGGAAATCGATGCGTTCGCCCAAAATAAGATCATAGAAATCAGTTGTGATGCTTGAGTCATAGCGTCCTGTTTTAACCACCTCGACCTCCGAAGGTTCGAGCATATCAATCTCCCAGTCATCCCGGTTGTCAAGCACATAATATACTTTACCACTCGTTTTATAAGCGGCTCCATCAGACTGCAGAGTCACGTCCACTAAAAACTCCTTGTGGTTCTTATCTACCTCTTCAACGTTTAATATCTGCAGATTTTTTATCTCCCCCTCTTCTATTGTCCAAGACCACATACTACTCAGATATCCGCCGGGCAATGCCTTGATTCTTCTTCCGATTAAATCCTTTTGCAATTTTTCCTTGTCGGGACTATGTGGAACGATCGTAAGGATCTTTGCGTATGCCTGACTTCTCAATCCTTCGAATCGAGTGGTATCCATTTTATACGCGCTAATTGAGTTATTATAGGCTTCAGTCAGTGCTTCTGATTCATCATTATTTTCACCATACTTCTCAAGTAAAGCCGAGTGTTTTGCGTTTAATTTATCCAATTGAGAAGCTAACTGACCCTCGACTTCATCTATTCGCTTATTTAATTCTTCACGTGCCTGTACTCGAGACTGATAATTTTTGTTTCCAAACTCATTGATGAAATTGGTGTATGCCGTAACCGTATTTTTAATATATGTGTCCCATACCTCGCATTCTGCTTTAGCTTGTTTTTCTCCATCAGCCTTGGGAGAGGTGCAGGCTGTGAGAAACAGCATGAGAATGACTAACAGCGAGCATGTAAAATTCTTCATAATGATATGGTATCGAATACCATGATTCAGATGACGCCGCCGGACTCACACATTGGCAAATGGTTAGTTATGAAAAAGCGTCAGAGTCGTATTCTGCTCATTCTATATTTATCGGCATGCAGCATCGCCTCAGTTAGTTGTAGCGAGCCACGACAGCCTCATTCCGATAAGTTAAAAACAAGCGCAAATAAACGCTTCTTTTATATCAGCAAAAGAAAATGCTTCTTTTGGTGTGGCAAATATACTCATTTTTTGTGAATAAGCAAAAAATTTGTATTCTTATTTCATTATGTGGCCCTTATGAATTCTTATGTCGTCCTTGTGTCTCTATCTACCAAGGCGAACGCATTGGCAAAAATGCACAGATACTTTATGTTTTACGACCTATAATAACCAATCTGCTGAAATCTCTGAACTTTGGAATGACAATGATTCCAAATATCCCCTATAATGGGAATCGATGTGAATTTCTCCGGTTATAATCGGGATTTTAACACGAATTTTGCAGTTAATCCAAGTATAACCGGATAATTCCGCAAATTATGTTTGTTTTACCGAATATAATTGGTTATATTTGCAGAAAATTCAAAGTTATGGAACTTATACCTCGTCCGCATTACATAGAAAAGATAGCCGGGCTGATTAACCGAGGCATGATGCTCATTCTCGTAGGTCAACGTCGTGTGGGAAAAAGCAAGGTTCTCGAACTGTTTCATTATTGGCTTAAGGATAATCGACCTGAGGCAAATGTCGTATATATCAATAAGGAACTACAGGAGTTCCATGATATAGTGACAGCTGACCAACTTTATGACTATGCGACCGAAAGGCTACCAAAAGGCTCTGAGAACTACCTTCTGATCGATGAGGTGCAGGATATAGAGCATTATGAGAATGCCTTGCGAAGCCTACACGCAGAAGATCGTTGTCAGGTAATCGCCACCGGCAGCAACGCATACATCTTTTCAAGTGAACTGGGCACTTACTTATCAGGACGATATATTGAAATAAAAGTCTATAATCTATCGTACATCGAATTTTTGCGATTCCACAACATGGAGGACAGCAACGACGCCCTTATGCATTATCTCAGAATAGGCGGATTGCCGGGACTGATGGCATTCCAGCCTGAGGAACAATCGCAAATCTCCGACTATTTCGAGGGTGTTTACAACACCATTCTCGTCAAAGATATCGTCAGAAGAGAAAAAGTCCGTAATGTCACACAACTGGAGAATATCGTACGATTCGTTGCTGACAATATCGGAAAACCGATATCCTCCACCAACATTATAAAATACATTATATCCAAAGGCGAAAAAATCAGTGATGAGACAGTATCGAATTATCTGAAATATCTCAAAGACGCTTTCCTTGCCATTCCTGTCAACAGGTTTGACATACATGGAAAACTGCTCCTTGAGTCTAACAACAAACTGTATTTCTCCGATCACGGTATTCGTAATTATTTATGCGGGTTCAATATTCTTGGCAGCATTGAAAAAATAATGGAGAATGTGGTCTGGAATCATCTTAGACGTCTGGGATTTAACGTTACTGTCGGCATTCTTCGTGCCGGCGAGATAGATTTCGTAGCGACCAGAACTGATAAGAGAATTTACATTCAGGTCACATATCTCCTCGCCTCCGAAGACACTGTGAAACGGGAGTTCGGCAATCTTGCTGCTATCAAGGACAATTATCCTAAATATGTCGTTTCGATGGATCCTGTCAGCGGTGGATTCAACGAGTACCCAGGCATTAAGCACATCAATCTTCGCGATTTCCTCAAAACTAATCTATAATCGGTACACAAAATCTTCCGCGGTCTGTCACAGATGGCGATATCTTTGCGTTTATATTAAGTAAATGATTACACTATGAACAAAATGAACAAACGCTTATCGATACTGGCCTTATGCATATTGCCATGCGTATCCGTGTTGAACGCACGAGCCATCCAAGGCATCGTGCTGTCGGCCAATGATTCCACGGCCGTGGCCGGAGCCGACTGCCGTATCCTTTCGGATGGTAGATTCATCAGCGGCACGACCACCGATTCAGAGGGAATCTTCAAATTGAACACGGATGTAAAGGCTACATCCGATCTTGAGGTTTCCATGGCAGGATTCTCCCCTACCAGAATAATCATTGAAGCAGGAACCAGGAACATCGATCTCGGCACGGTCTACCTTGACGATGCGAAGAATCTTCAGGAAGTCACAGTTACCGGCAATGGAGTAGTACATTCTCAAGGCCGTACAGTCGTTTACCTGTCTGGCGCGGATGTCAAGTCCTCGGCAACCTCAATAAGCCTGTTCCAGAAACTACCGCTTCCGGGACTGCAAGCCAATCCAATCAACCGCACCATATCAGTAGACGGAGGTTCTCCTGTCATATTGATAAATGGCGTACCTTCAACCATAACTGATTTCAACGCTTTGCAACCAAAGGACATCGAAAAGATTGAATATTCTCGCTTCACTCCTGCCAGATATGCCGATTCCGGCAACACAGGTTTCATTAACATCACCTTGAGGAAACGCAACGACGGAGGTCAGGTCTATGCATGGGGCCGGAGCGCAGTCAATACTGCTTTCGTCGATGCGAATATCCGCGCTTCATATCATCAGGGGCCCTCTCAGTTCACCCTGCAATACTCCCCTTCATGGCGTAATTACCAGGCCGTCTATGACAATTCCACTGAAAGCTATATCGGCAAGGATTTCCATGTCGATCTTGAGGAAAATGACCGGAATCCGTTCTATTACCATAATCACGGTCTCCGACTGAAATATGATTTCAGTCCTACGACCAAGACATTGTTCTCCGCAACCTTTAGAATCACTCCCAACTACTACCGGAGCCGTTCCATCGCCCATACCGAGGACTCGGAACTGGGTCAATACGATAACTACAATATCTCTAAGACCACCGACCTGACTCCTTCGCTCGACCTGTTCCTCCGTCAGGACTTCAATGACAAGAACTCATTAGAGGTGCAGCTCGTAGGCACGTTGAACTCAAGTGACTACCGACGCGACAACAACTACTTCTTTGCCGACGGCAGCGAGAATTCCTACGTCATGAATGTCGACAGCCGTCGTCGCAGCCTGATATCTGAAGTCAGCTATATACATACATTCAGCCAGAACACCTCACTGTCCGCGGGATATCAAAATACAGTATCACACAGCCGCAATACTTACCTTTCCTCTGACTATAAGCCCATACTGACCGAAAACAACAATTACGCCTACGTCCGTCTGGGCCAGCGTGTCGGCAAGTTCTACTTCAATCTTTCCACAGGCGCGAAACTATTCTGGATAAACAATGACTTAAACAGACGCAACTTCATCAGGAATCTTTCATCCGCGCAGATATCCTGGAACATCAACCAGATGTGGAACCTTCAGGCATCGTTCAGGTACAGTCCATCCATACCGTCGCTGACCGCACTGACAGACTATCCTCAGCAAACCACTCCCTACCTGGTCTCAAACGGCAATCCGGACCTGAAGGTCGCTGAAAATTTCAGATACAGATTAGGAGTGGATTTCTCTTATCGGAAATTTGAGGCCTCGTTTCAAAGTTCGTATTACAACACCAACAACAGCGTAATCACAGATGTAAGGTATTTAGGCAATGGATTGTTCCTGTCTCAATCAATGAATGCAAGCCACAGTCGCATTTTCGAAAACTATCTCAACTTAAAAATAAGCAATCTGTATGGATTCGGAGCAAACCTATATCTGAGCCTGAGCCATTATCAGACAGCAGGTGTGGACTGGATCCACAGACTGACATCGTTCGATGCCAGTCTATACCTCTGGTGGAACAAAGGACCTTTCACAATTGCCTATTGGCGTAAATTTCCCGGAAAGTATCTAAGCGGCCATTATGTCGGCAAGGACGAGAACGGCGACTCTCTGCAGTTCGAATGGCAGCCGGACAAGCATTGGACTGTCGGAGCAAGCTGGATGTATATGTTCGACAGGAAGGGAACACGTTATCCTTCTTGGAATTACTCATCGGTCAACCCATCCCGCAACGAACGGCACATCAAGAACAACAGCAACATGATTGTCCTGTCGGTCAGCTACTCTACAGACTTCGGCTCAATCTTCCGCACCGCACGCCGCAACCTGAACAATTCGGACAACGGCTCATCGCTCCTGAAACTCTGACTACAGCATAACCGGCTATATTGCCGGGCCGGTTATGTCCGGTAATAATTAATATTCTCGACTCAAATACGGGATGCTATGGTTTTCCATAGCATCCCGTATTCATATTTAGCTTAACTTTGCTAAAATTCAAATTAAAACATATTTTCGATTATAATAACATGATGAAACCATTGAAGATCCTATTAACGGCCGCAGGATTGCTGTCATCCGCCTGGAGTCTCGGCCAGACATTTTCCGTTGAAGGGTTTACATACCAGATTCACCGTGGGAACAAGGCTATTCTCAAATCCTGTTCACTCACTGACGTTGAGGTGTCCATACCATCCAGCGTCAGGAACGGTGATGTCACATATATAGTGGACAGTATCGCCAACACTGCCTTTTCTAAAAAAGTCACACTATCCACTCACATTCCTTCCACTATTACGGGAATAGGCAACAACGCCTTCGTTCGCGCTCAGATGGATGGCCATCTTGTACTCCCATCCGGATTGAAATACCTTGGCAACAGTGTGTTCGCGTCCAAGGGAATCACTGGCGAGGTAGTATTGCCCAAGAGCCTGATATCTATGGGAACACGGGTCTTTGACAAATGTACCGGCATTTCCTCTGTTAAAATCCTGGGTAATCTTTCAAATACAGGCAATGCCTCGTTCGGTACCCTTTCCGGACTGCGAAACCTGTACTACAATGTTCCGGATTATCAGCAGTCTTACACACTTGTATCCGCATCCAATGACGGAAATATAATCGTCACTGTCGGGAAGGATGTCAAGACTTTCGACATGTCCATGTTCAGCTCCGTTGACAACATGCATCTGGAATTTGAAACGGGAGGAACCCAACCATTGTCCATAATCAATTCTGGACAGGACAGTATGGACAATGTTTTCGGTGATTTTGTCTTTTCCGACCGACCCTTGTTCCTCGGCCCATGGGCGTTCTATCGTGCCAATTTTGTTAATGTCAAACTCTATGATAACGTCAGGTCATTGGGAAACTTCGCATTCGCTGATTGCACAAGCCTTCAACGCGTAGAGTTTCGTGCCACTGCTGATAATCTGACTGATGAATCGTGTCAGATCGAACCTGTATTCTGGTGCGCAGGCGTCAGCACCGGATATGATTTGTTTATCGGTAAGGAAATCGTCCATTTCCCAAGTAATATGTTTGGAATCGATATGGAGAACAAGAGGAATTCCGGTGTGCGGTCCGTGACTTTCGAGAATGGTACACAATTGGTGTCATTCCCCGACTGTGCGCTTGCTGGCAATCTCCTGCTGACAGAGCTTACAATTCCTGAATCGGTCAGAACAATAGGTACCAACGCGTTTACCGGATGCTCCATCTCGGAATTGATTTTCCCCGAAGGGTTGAAGGATTATACTTACCAGGAACTGGCCATTGATGAGAAAAAACTGAAGAAGATTCAATATGACTGTATCAATGCACATGGAACGATGAATTTCATGACCGAGCAACTCGTCATCGGTCCCAAAGTGGAATCAATCGACCTGAATCCCGGCAGCGATTATGCCAACTCAATGGCCGATAAAGTCAGGATATTGTCCGATAGACTGACACACATCGGCACTGTGGCCCGAACAGACACCATCCTGGCTCCATCTGGCCTGTTCAACGCCGAGCTCGACACATTGGGATATTTCTGCGGCGATTATATCGATTACATCGATTGTGACGGATACCTGAGGATTCCCGACAATCTGAAGACCCGTCTTTCAAGAATAGGTAAAATCCTGAATCTTCGGAAAATATATTATGGCACCGATGCCGTCAAACTTAAAGACTTTATTCATGAACAGACATGGGAGCACATGGATAGTCTGATCATCGGCCGTAATGTCCATAACATCGGAACGGATAATGTCGATGCTTTCAACATAAGACATCTGGCTTTTGCCGACGGATGCGTTCTGGACAGTATAGGAGAGCTGCAGTGTGACTCGTTGAGGGATGATGTTGTATTTCCCGAATCCTTACGCGTCATCGAGAAACTATTCAATGCACCGCACCTCCTCTCAATCAAATTGCCCTACGGCCTGGAGAAGATCGGATCCAAATCATTCAGTCAATGCTCATCACTGAACTGTGACCTGGAATTTCCTGAAACGCTTAAGGAAATCGGCACCGATGCATTTGCCGACTGCCCTGCATTGTCATGCCGGATCACGCTTCCCGAAAACCTTGAGAAACTCGGTGACACAGCATTCGACAACACTAATATTATTGAAATCATCATTCCGGACAATCCTCATACTCTTTCGGTTACATCCGGTGTCACGGCCACCGGTGGCTGGATCATCAAGAACCCAGTCAGTGATTCCGAAGAAAATGCCGTTCCTCGACATGACAAGGAGCTGTATCAAGGGCGCAACCTCAGCTATAATACCGTTGCGATGCAGATGAGCACAGCCATAATCCACTGCTCGCCGTTCCGCAATGATACCACATTAGTCAAGGCTGAGCTGGGCGATCTCGTCACACATGTCAGCCGTGGAGAGTTTCAAGGTTGCTCGCGTCTTCGATTCGTCCGGCTCGGCGAGAATGTCGACTCAATCTATCGCGAGGCTTTTGCCGGATGTTCATCATTGGAACGACTGGAAATTCATTCTCATAAACTGCCGCTGTTGGAGGGCAGTTACTGGGATTCCAGGGAATACGACATATTAAGCTCCGTTAACCGCGAAATATTAGGGATATACGTTCGTGATGAGCTGGTGGATGCCTTTAAGGCCCATTCATATTGGGGCAAGTTCAGGATTTTTCCTTTGTCTGGTTCTGGAATCAATGGTTTACCAGACGAAAAGGATGCAGAGGAAGTTGCCCGTTATACCTCGGACGGCATCCCGTTGACAAAACCGACACCGGGCTTGAATATCATCCGATACAACGATGGAACTGTTAGAAAGATTATTATAAGATAACTTGCCTCTTTGTTGCGGTTTGTCCCGGATTTGCGACAAACCGCAACTTTTTATATTTTTGCACATTGAATTGTAAATCCTTCGTCTCGAATGAGAATTCTGTTCACAATCATATCGGCTCTCCTGTCTTTGACGGGTCTTGCCTCAAATCCGCGTACCATCGATATTGCCATCGAGAAAGCCAACGCCTATGTTGACACCAATCCCGACAGCGCACTGTTGACAGTTGACTATATCGAGAAGGAATACCCAGACAGACTGACCGTTGCCGATAAAGCGTCTCTGGCACTGGTCAGAGCCAATGCGTCCTTCTCGGCCGGTGACATGCCGGGCAGTATTGTGGCTATCCGCCATGCAGTGGAGATATCACGCCAAGCAGATGACCCTGATCTCCTGATTCAGTCTCTCAGCGATGCGGGTGTGATGTATCGGGTTAATCAGAATCCGGATTCAGCACTTATATGCTACAACGAAGCTTTGGATCTGATGCGTTCCCATGGAGCCGAAGCCGACGATGAGGCACATCTTCTGATTTCAATAGCCATCCTCTTCATCAACACCAACCGGATGACCTCAGCAGTTCCCTATGCCCGGCGCGCTGTTCAATTGGCCGAGAAATCAAACTCGCTTGAGACTATGATGTACGCCCTGAGCCAGGGTGGATTGATTCTGTTCAAGGCCGGATACACTGACGAGGGTCTCGCGTTGTTGCGGAAAATAGTCAGCCTGTCCGAATCACAAGGCGCTCCTCGATATGCGCTCAAGGCTTATGCCGCCATAATTGACATGCATTACAAGCAGGGTCGTAAAGATTCTGTTATGGAATATATCGATCGCGGCAATCGTCTGATGGATCGCGTGCCGCAAGGTTCTGTGGAAAGTATCGGCTTTATGGAGGAAAGCTATGTAGTTCTCAGCGCGATGTGCAAATATCGCGAAAGCCTCGCCATCCAATGTAAGATTCTGGACATGAAGGATGCGGACACCTATATGCCCATGGATAAATTATGGGTGCGCATAGCCCGCAACTATCAGGCTTTAGGTGAATATGGCAATATGGCCAATGCCTACGAACGCTCAATTGCCGTTTCCGATTCTCTCAGAGCAATCCATATCGATGAACAGTTGAGTGAATTCGAGGTTAAATACGACACGATGCGTACTCAGCTGGAAAATATACAATTGCAAAACGAAAGATCGCGTACCATTATCTGGATAACGGTTGTCGGATCGGTATTGGTTCTTGTAGTAGTCAGTCTTACAGCATATATATTTATCCGTCGCCGCCGCGAGGCATACTTACGTATTGAGGAGCGTCTCAAGGGCGTGGATGAAGAACGAGCCCGTCTGGCACGCGAGCTGCACGATGGCGTGTGCAACGACATCTATGGTGTATCGCTGATGCTGGCATCGAAATCAACCGATAAGGAGGAGATTGTCGATGAGCTTAAATCCATATCGGAGGACATCAGGAACATATCGCATGAACTGATGCCTCCGAGATTCGCAGACATTGACCTTGATGAACTGCTAACAGACTACGCCGGACGCTCCGGTGGTTTCCTGGAATATCATGCTTTGAATACAGAGGCACCTTCCGTTTCAAATGAAACCTCTTTCCAGATTTATCGGATTGTCCAGGAATTGGTGCAGAACATTCATAAACACACTCTGGCCAAGTCCGCCATACTGACTTCAGGTTACGAACATAACAAGTTGAGGCTTACTCTTGTCTACCATTACGCAGGTCCGGTGCGCGACAGTAATGATAATGGCATAGGTCTTGACAACATTTTACACCGTGCGGAGCTGATCAATGCTCGGATTTCGCATCACTATGATTCTGACACGGACACTCACACCATAACCATTGTTATTGATGAATAAGCATATCTTAATAGTCGACGACCATAGGATCGTTTTGAAAGGTCTTGTTGCAATCGTTCGTGAAACGCTCGGAAACGATGTCCGTATCGACACCGCATGTTCGGGATCCGACGCCGTCATGATACTGAAGTCTCAACGGTATGACATATGCATTCTGGACATCGGACTGCCCGACATGGATGGTGTTAAGCTGTTGAAATCCATGAAATCCTTATATCCTGCGATGGCTGTAATAGTCCACACTGTGCACGACCAGATATGGTATATGAAGGAATTTCTTAAATATGGTGCCGACGCGATAATCTTCAAGAATACCGATATCGGTGAGATTGCGGAGGCTCTCAGGAATGTGATACAAGGCAACTCATATCTGTGCCACGGGGCTAAAGCGCTGAAACACGTTGCCGGTGACCATGAGGTATTGACGCGAAGGGAACATCAGATATTGACCTTACTCGCACAGGGCAAGACCTCGAACGAGATTGCCGGAATATTGGGCATAACCGTCGCCACGGTTGAGTTTCACCGTGGGCACCTTCTCGAGAAGTTCTCTGCCCGCAACGTTGCCGACCTCATTGTCAAGGCTATCTCCACCGGTTACCTGTCTCTACCCCTTGATTAGAATTCCGAGGGTTTGTCGTGGCTGGCGGGATCGAAAATCGCGTTCAACACACGCGCAAGACGCAGACCGCCGCGCAGGAACTGCTGCTCAACCGTCGGTGTCCATTCGGCAATCTCATCGTAGGCGATCTTGGTGCCCGACGGAAATGCCTCGTAAAGTTTTGTGGCGATGCCATGGGTCTGCTTGGCCCAGTCGTCGATATTGCCGGCGGTCAGTTCCCGCTGCGTATTCCGGTCCGCACGGTCCAGAATATCGGCCCATTCGGTAAATGTCCAGTCGTGGGCTGCATTGGGCAGCTTAGTATCCCATACGGAATGCAGGTTGGAACCCTGGCTGAAAAAACGAACCTGTGTCTGGTTGCCGCCCTTGTCCGTGGCATGTCCCATGTGCATGGGCTGATGCAGGTCGCCCATCAGGTGGATCAGAATCTTGAGCGCCAGACTCTTCTGCTCCTTGCTGCTCTTGGGATTGTCCAAAACTGATATCTGCTGGCGCAATGCCGTCACGATATCTCCACTCTCAAAGGGTGCCACATCCTCATATTTCTGACCCTCATCTATGTTCTTGTAATGCCATGTGTTAGTGTAGGCGTATTCCGGCGTATGGCTGGCGTTGTCGAGCCAGTTGGCCCAGTAGACCATAGGCGCCCCGTCCAGAATGTTCGATACCTCATAGGCCGTCGCCTTGGACAGATGGCGTGATGCGATTGCCGCCGTGGTATCATGGCCTTTCTGACCCCAGCCGAATGCCGTTAAGGTGCAGAATCCGGCCATGCATAGTACTGCTATTTTCTTCATCTCTGTTGTTTTTGTTTTTCTGTGTAACAAAATTAGACAAAATTTCGTAAATTTGCATCAAAATATCATAGGATGATGGAAAAAGATTCAAAAATCTATGTCGCCGGACACCGCGGTATGGTCGGATCGGCCATAGTACGCGAACTCAGACGACAGGGTTATACCAATATCATTACCCGTACACATTCCGAACTGAACCTGATCAGCCAGGAGGCGGTCAACCGGTTCTTTGCTGATGAAAAGCCGGAATATGTATTCTTAGCGGCCGCCAAGGTAGGCGGAATCCAGGCCAACGCCCAGCATCTTGCCGACTTTATGTACGACAACATGATGCTGGAGATGAACGTCATCAATGCCGCATGGCGTAACGGTTGCAAGAAACTGGAATTTCTCGGCTCGTCCTGCATTTATCCACGCATGGCTCCGCAGCCCATGCCGGAATCTTGCCTACTGACCTCCGAGCTGGAGAAGACCAACGAGGCTTACGCCCTGGCCAAGATCTCGGGACTGAAGTACTGCGAGTATCTGAACCGTCAGTACGGCACGGACTACATTTCCGTGATGCCTACCAACCTGTACGGCCCCAACGACAACTATCATCCCGTTCACTCGCACGTGCTCCCGGCCCTGCTGCGCCGGTTCCACGAGGCCAAGGAGGCAAACACACCCGAGGTAGTATGCTGGGGCGACGGCTCTCCCCTGCGCGAGTTCCTCTATGTCGACGACCTCGCCAACCTGTGCGTGTTCCTGATGAACAACTACAGCGGCAACGAGACTGTCAATGCCGGAACCGGCAAGGAGCTGACCATACGTGAGCTTGCCGAGATGGTCGCCGCGACCGTAGGGTATGAGGGAAAGATTGTCTGGGACACAACCAAACCGAACGGAACGCCGCGCAAATTGTTGAATGTAGAGAAGGCCACCAAACTTGGCTGGACATATAAGACAGAACTCCCCGAGGGCCTGAAGCTGGCCTATGAGGACTTCTTGAATAACCCAATGCGAGCTGAAAGATGAATAAGGAAATTCCCGTACTGTTGCTGACCGGTTATCTCGGCAGCGGCAAAACAACTCTTCTGAACCATATATTGGGAAACCAGGAGGGTATAAAATTCGCTGTTATAGTTAATGATATAGGCGAAGTCAACATCGATGCCGACCTGATTGCCAAGGGCGGTGTTGTCAATGCCGGCGATGACTCGCTGGTGCCGCTGCAGAACGGCTGCATCTGCTGTACGTTGAAGACCGACCTGGCTCGTCAGATCTGCGATTTGGCCGAGAGCGGACGTTTCGATTACATCGTGATCGAGGCTAGCGGCATCTGCGAGCCAGAGCCTATTGCCCAGACCATCTGCTCGCTGCCGCAGATGGGTCTGGAGTTCAGCGCCGGCGAGAATGTCTATCTGGATTGCATCACCACAGTGGTCGATGCTCTGCGTCTGCGCGATGAGTTCAAGTCCGGCGAGTCCCTGACACGTCAGGATATCGACGAGGAGGATATCGAGAATCTGGTCATCCAGCAGATCGAGTTCTGCAACATAATCCTGCTGAACAAGATCTCGGAGGTATCACGCAAGGAAGCCGACCACATCAAGGCTGTGATCCGTGCCATCCAGCCCAAGGCCCGCATCTTCGAGTGCGACTACTGCGACGTACCGTTGACAGACCTGCTCTACACACATCGTTTCGACTTCGAGGATGTGGCAACCTCCGCGACCTGGGTTCAGGAACTGGAGAAGCAGGATAATGACGAAGATGATGAGCATGAGCATGAACATCACCACGACCACGATCATGAACACGAACATGAGCATCATCATGATGATGACGGCGATGATGACGAGCATGAACATGGACACAATCATCACCACCATCACCATCACGATGAGGGCGAGGCTGAGGAATATGGTATCGGCACATTCGTATATTTTGCCCGCAAGCCGATGTCTCTGAATAAGTTCGACTATTTCTGCGCCAAGTATTGGCCCGACTCGGTGATTCGCTGCAAGGGTGTATGTTATTTTGTGGAGAATCCCGACATGTCCTACCTGTTCGAGCAGGCCGGACGTCAGAAGCGTCTGACTCCTGCAGGCCAGTGGTATGCCACTGCGCCCAAGGAGGATATGGAGATGCTGCTGGCCAACGATCCTGGTCTGATGCGCGACTGGGATCCCGTCTACGGAGACCGCATGGACAAGCTGGTGTTCATAGGCCGCGACATGGACCGTGACGCCATCACCGGTGCCCTCGACGCCATCCTCGACCCCGACTGGGTTCCAACCAAATCCAACTGATCACATTTCCCCGTCTTAGATGGACAAATGAAAACCGAAGGCCGGCGTCTGGATTATTCAATTCATCCAACTTCGACCTTCGGCAATTAATATTTAGGCGACCTGAAATAATATATCGCTTGGAACGTTTAATATTGTATGAGAGCCGATTATAAAAAATACCGAAATATTTCTCTTTCCATTATAATTAAGAGAGATCTTAAGCAGCTTAAGATGACTCAGAAATCGTTAGCCGCTCAAATCGGCATGTCATATAATCACCTCAACCATCTTATTAATACCGACTGCAGATTCCCATCAAAGTCAGAAAGGCTTATAGAAAATATACTCGGTTACGAGATTTCTTTTATCAGTAACCTTCGTGACCTGCAGACTCAATGCAGGAATACGGAAGAAGCAACCCGAAAGAAGTATGCCGGAAGAAAAACTCCGATAATCAGGAAATGTGTATTTTGGGACATCAATCCGGATAATCTTGACTGGGCGCGACATCGCCGATTCATCATCGCCCGTGTCAACAAATACGGCAATGAACAAGAAAAAAAAGATATAACCGCATTCTATAACTTATAATTCACTTCCATTGAAAACTTATAAAGAAGCTGTCTCCCCCACACTCTATAATATTCTTCATAAGATTATGACGGAACCTATTTTCAGATGCTTTCGTCTTGTGGTAGGAACTAATCTTGCGCTTAGGTTCAATCATAGGATATCAACAGATATTGATCTGTTTACTGATGTCGAATACGGTTCATTAGATTTTACTAGATTTCAGGAATGGTTGAAAGGGCATTATGCATATTACGAATGTACCGATGATAGTGATTTAGTCGTGATGGGTCGTACATACTATATAGGAGAAAATAAAGATAATGCAATCAAACTTGATCTGATGTATGAGAACGAGAAATTCCTATTCAATGAAGAATTGATTAATGGTGTTTTATTTGCAGATGTAAAAGATATTGCCGTCATGAAAATGGATGCAATATTCTATGGAGGAAGAAAAAAAGACTTTTGGGACCTTCATTATCTCCTCTTTGATCAGAAATTTAATCTCGAAGATCTTATAAATTTTCATTCTATAAGATTCAAATATGAACATGACAGAAAAGAATTGATAAATCGTCTTACAGATTTTACCAAAGCCGATGATGAGCCCGATCCGATATGCAACCTTGGGAAATATTGGGATATAATCAAGCTTGACTTAATTGACGAGGTACAACGACTTACTTAATGTTTGGCGCCTTATAAAAGGTTGAATCCATAAGTATGATTCTCTTGGGTTGATTATCATTCAGGCTATAACATCCATTCTTGTTGATTAGCCAGAGGAAACTGATATTATGTCGTGAAATTCAGGACTATGAAGCAGATGTCACCGAAATGCTCTTTGCCTACCTCTTCACCACGAAGGATTGCAGGCATCGAAATCATCTGTTTTGATTCAAGTATATCCAACAAGTCCCACATAACCTCATGATAAAATATGATTTGTCCCAGTTTTTCATAAGCTATCTCATGAGCCTTGTTCCATCCGCTACAATACTTCTTTACAGCTTGACTTAATTTATCCGTGATGCTCCTGCTTATAAGATCTAAGGTGCTATTGTCCCCCTTATGGATAACTGGAATCACAATGTTGCCCTTTTCATCCGTCAATCCCCATCCGGCAACGGCATTGACAACGTCGACATCCTCGATTCGGGCTCCATTTGTCTTCATTACTTCTTTGGCATATGATATTAATTTAGCTGAACTCAACCAGTATCCAAGGTTGTCTGTCCAGTTCTGTTTCACAGGACCATAACCATTAGTGCCGATCTTGTCATGACTGCGACTGTCGTACATAGCCCAATAAGCTCCGGACCACGTTCCGTGATCTTCACAACTGACAGGTGATGCCAGACGTTCATCGTCCCAGATATAGGTGTCAAGTAAATAGGAGAACACAAGGCTGTAAACCTGCTTAGAATAACCAAGCCTGTCGCATTCAGATATAAATTCCTTTATCTCCAGCTGTATAGATGGGAATATGCTATCTGCGAATTCTCTTGATTCCCGGCGGATAACATCGGTCTCTGATTTATCGAATATATGCATGGATGTCCGATACTTACTACCATCGAATGACAGTAAATCACCCACTTCCAATAATTTCAACTGACTGGCTGTGTAAGGAATGCCAAGGGAATCCAACCTGGCAGCCGGACCGGATTCTGTAAACGCACAAAGGATATCCCAATTGTTATCTGTCAGATAAGCTGATGGATGGAATTTCTGATATGAACAGAACGCCGAAGTATCAAAAGATTTATATGGTCGTCCGATAATACCTGATTCCTGCGAGCCATTACTATCTGATGATTTTGCATAGGCATTCATGCATGTCGCATACAACACCAGCATTACAATGATGATTGATCTCTTCATTTCATATACTCATTTAGAAGTTATCTCATTTTATAATACGCAGTATCATGGCTATTTGTGACACCCTCTATTAATTATTTGCAAAGTTATTCAGAATATCCAACATTACCATCAACAAATGTTGAGAAGACCTCGGCAATTGCTGCCAAGGTTCCCATACGACCTGTATAATAACTATTATTATGGATCAAGCCTAAAGTCGCTTCATTTCTTCTTCTGAAGCCGATGAGCCTTTATATTTGCTCTTGCAGGGTTGGAAATTGTAGATGATATTGAGGGATATGCCCCGGCGGTCATAGCTCTGGCGTTTGTAAACAAACACTCCGTATGTATTCATAGTCCAGTCGTTGTTTGCAGTGTTGAATATGTCGGTGGCAGATAGTTTAACGGTCAGGGATTTGTTCAGGAATGTCTTTCCGACCGATGCGTCCATAATAAACCATGATGCACCAAAGCGGTTGGTGTGCATATCTCCCTGCGAGCTGCCGCTGATATCGGCTGTAATCATCCATCCGCGAGGCAAGGAGAAAGTATTGTTGAAATAGTAAGAGAATATCGGCTTGTCGTAGCTGTGATTATCAAGCTGTAACCACTGCCGATACATACCCACCGTTACATTCGGAGTCCATCGGCGCACAGGCTTACTCCATACAAGATAGAGACTCAGGGCCGAAACATTGATATTGACCGGGTGCATAATTAGCTGGAGGTTGTCGGCGGGATATAGTTGTTTGACGTAAGCATAGGTGTTAAGTGCGCGGGTATAATCAGCCTGGAGCATGAAACCTTTCCACATGCCGAAAAGTTGAATGTCGTGCATTCGTTCGTCATGCAATGCCGGATTGCCTCCCTCGATTTGGTGCAAGCCAACATAATTCAGCGAACCGGTAAGCTGAGAATATGGAGGCTTTATTGTCTTCATTTTATAACTGAGACTGATCTGTGCTTCCTCGTTAAACGAATAACCAAGCGACAAGTCGGGCGTAACCGTATGGTCGCGGCGGCTGACATCTTCATCGCGATTGCCATTTACCTTGAAGTCATAATCCACATACTCATATCTTGCTCCCACCGAAAGCGAAAACTTGCCAAACATACGGGACCAGGAAGCGAACAATGCTGCAGAGGTCTGCCGTGTATCAGTCAGGGAAGACGGAATATATTCACTGACCGCATTATTCAGCATGCGGTAATCAAGAGAAGTGTGGGTATAGCAATCCTGAGTACCAACGGTAAAATCTCCATTCCAAAGAGGAAAATTCAGATACAATTTCCCCGCCCAAAGGGTCGAATTCCGTTCATCGGTCGAGTTGACTGCGGCATTGTCCGATGCCGGATAGGTGGTGGTCACATCATTATAGGCCGTTGACCGGCGGAAATCGCCGTCAAAGTGGAGAAGGTATTTTTCGGCAAACGTGTTTTCATAATAGAGGGATGCGAGATGGCTGTGTGCTCTTGTATGTTTGTCTATATTACTGCTGATTGCCGGATTGTCGTTAAGCCATTCGCTACCTGTGTTTTTGAAATCACCTCGTTCAGGATTATAACGGTAGTATGCTCCAAAGGATTGTGAACCATGCGAATAGTTAAAGCCTGCCTTGATCACACCGGTCGTTGTGGGATATCTATTATATTGTGTGCTTCCTACAACCGTTTCCTTACCATCATATTCAAGCGTATTGACGGTCGAACCTTTGGCAACTGAATTATTATGATTTATGGTTCCATTGATAAATAATTCCCATGCACCCATACGATAGCTCAGATTGAGGTAATCCGTAACCGACCATTTGCGGCGGCGATCAAGTATAAACTGGTCGGTAAGCGACAGCCCTTGTACGAAATTTCGACGTGTCGTGATCTTGAGTACAGCTCCGGTGGTGCTTTCATAGGCTGCCCCTGGCGCCATCAACAATTCCACTTTTTTAAGGTTGGAGGAAAGCAGCTGAGCCAACTCCAGTTCGTCGCGCATAGGTCGACCGTCTATGTAGATTTCGATATCGTTCTTGCCGATAACACTAACCGAATTATCGGTCACCTTAATCATCGGCAACTGCGCTAGCACATCAAGAGCAGTGCCGAGGTCAGCGAGATTTGTGCCGGGTATGGTAGA
Source organism: Bacteroidales bacterium (assembly GCA_019416425.1). Lineage (GTDB taxonomy): Bacteria > Bacteroidota > Bacteroidia > Bacteroidales > Muribaculaceae > Lepagella. The sequence continues at coordinate 3,432 of DXXK01000080.1, read as the reverse complement.
CACAAGAGTTGAGCCGATTAATCTTGTCGCCGGCTGTTTAGCCGTAACGATTACCTCCTGAAGCTCGCGAGTGAGGCTATCCCTCGCTTCCTGAGTCTGCGCATAACCACCTTCAGTAATGAAGAAGGCGGCTAAGATGGAGATTAGAGTTTTAGTTTTCATGCTTTGCGAATTTTTCCGCAAAGCAAGTGAAAATACCTCAATCGCGCCTAAAAATTTGTCTGACTTTTATCTGACAAATTCTGACAATACTACATATCAACCCTTTACCCGGAGCTCATACGATTCTCCCCTGTTGCATACAATCTCGATACCATCTGTGGCAAGAGCGGTTTTAGTGCGCCTGACAAGGGTATATAACGATTCCTCGGCGTTGCTCTTGTTGCCCCAGAGGGTCTCGCACAATATCCTTTTATCCACTCTCATGTCCGGCGCATCAAGAAGCATCTGGGCAAACTGTCGTTGCATGGGAGTAAGTTTTATGCCGTCAAGCGACGGTGACGCGGGAAGGACAGTAAGCTCGGTTTCGGACTTCTCTGTTTCCCTTCTTTTCCAAAAAAACATACCGGCCATTGAGAAGACTGAAAGCGTAAACAGAATCCCCGGCAATGTCTGGTCCGAAGCACTGAATATGGACGCCATGGAACAGTCGGCAAATCCCTGGACCTGTACCGCAAATCCATCTACAGCCTGCTCCGGAACTATCATAATGGAATCTGATACTATCTTATTTCCTTGAATTTTAGGCGCAATACTCTTTTTGTCAACCAAGGTGAGTGTGAAGTAAGCCTCGTCTTTCAGAGAAGTATTCCGGAAACTAACATCTGATGCCTGATAAATCAACGGCTTTTGGGTGGTCTCATACATATGCCGTATGGCGGCAATGGTATCGGGACGTGTCCATAATTCGCTATTCTCATTGGCCAAGGCAAACATCGCTTCTTTAAGATCATTCGCAATGCTTTGTTTAGCTTTAGAATACGAGAAGCAACATGTAATTACCGACGCCATCATCAAAGCCAACGGTACGAGCATCCCGTAACGAAGTCCAGTACTACCGTTATTTGCTTTTGAATTATCTTGTTTCATAGGAATGATGGTTTTAAGGTTCATTAATTGATGTATGTGTTGCCTTAATCGCACCTCTGGGAAATCGGAGAGCGTCATCAAGTCGGCCTACAAATTTACGAAATATAATTGACAAAATCTGTGACAAATGTCTCAAACCGACATGAAAATCAATTCCCAAAGATGTTTTTTCTTAGATTTTTTCATTTTCGGGCGGTTCCGGCCCGCGATCATGCGCCTTCTTATACATACAGGCAGACAATCATAAAAATCGCCTGCCTGATCTTCATTTGTATGATTAGCTTACAGTCTAATAAGTTTCGTAATATTTCACAGTCTTTTGGGGGTTATCAATCCTGAGATTACCGGGCACAGTGTACTTAGGGAACGGCTGTAGCTCCCATGTGCCTTGCGTAAATTTATATTCAGCGGGCAGTCTAAGATTAAGGTCAATCGTGTAGGTGTAATCATTAATCTGATTCATCTTTACACCCTTCGGATTCCAGTTGGAAAGCGCATCCTGATTTCCTGTTATATAGACATCACCGCTTAATGATTTACCTTTGAGTTCGATGTGAACGGGATAAGCCTGTTTGCTTACAGGGTCGTGACCGTGTGTAAGCCGATAGATGCAATAGTCTTTGAGGGCATCAATAATCACAGGCTGATAACTTTGAATATGGTCGTATTGTGGCGATTCGTTGAATTTCATCACAATATTGTCAGGTAAAGCAGTTGATTCAAAATGATTCTTCACCTTGTCGTAAGCCGGACGCCAATCAGGCTCCCATCCCGTGTCCTCACATTCGTTAGCCATATTAAAGAAGAAGTAACGTGGCTTGCCGTCATTGAAATTGAAGTTTATAAGACGGTCAGCCCAAAGATTATTGTCCCAACAAAGATTTGGCGACAAGGCGATGTAATCATCAAACATGTCCTCTGTTTCCAGAGCGTCAAGAATGAAAGAGGCACTCAAAGAATGACCCACTGCGAGAGTATGACCCGTTGTCCGGTAGTTTGTATCAATGTAAGGCATCAGTTCCTCTTTAAGGAATTTCTTGAATTGAGGGGCGCATCCATATCCCTCAGGCATACCTTCAGGCAGAGGGATGTTTATAGGCGTGGAATAGAAATCACGGTTTCTATCATAGTCATGCTCCGGAACATACGGTGATGGAACGCCTACCACAATGTATTGGTGTGCATCTTCATTTGGGGTCGCCAACTCCTGACAACCATAATGCATCAGATTGTGTACAAGTCCGAATCTTGAACGCCATTGCGAGTCAAACACATAGATGACATCATAATCGGAATTGACGTTAGTGTCATAATCCTCCGGGGTAACGATAAGATATGGACGCTTGAAAGGGAAATTCTTTGAATCGAACTCCTTGTATTCGACTCTTGCATCCTGTGCAGATACTCCTGATATGGAGATCAGTACCATTAAAAAGATCGTTATTATTCGTATCATATTATTGATGTTGTGATTTCTGATGCAAAATTACAGCCGTTGATAATTATATGCCATACCCAAATGGATACGATTGCATCTCGGAGTGAAAACGTACCCTTTTGGGTATGGCACAACAATCGTGATACGCCTAATTTTGCAGAGTGAATAAATACGAATATATGAAAAGCGAGGGAAAACGCCTTATCGCAGACTGCCGGATTATGATTATCGGCGCATCGGATTTTATAGAATGCGTAAAAGCAGAACTACACAAGTCCGGTTTCAAGTCTATAAATATAGTGTCGGCAAGCGATGGTCAAACAATTACAGACTCCATCGATATGATAGTCGAATATGCGGGGAGTGAATCTTCTTGTGTAAAGGCAAATGCCACTATGCCTATAATATATCCTTTTGATTTTGTGGAGGGTGCCGGAGCGATTGTAATAATGCCGGGCGACGACAACGAATTACAACATAAGTACAATCTGCGCCTATGGGTTGCCGAGTATATGGCCGGGTATTGCGCCTTCTGGAATGTAGAAGGTTGTGAGTGGTTACAGTTCGCTCTGCCTGCGATAAGAGAGGCTAAGACGAGCGATGCAGCACGGCGGACAGCAGCGCATCTATGCGCCAGGATTGCCGCCAACATCGCCGTCGGGCGCAATGTCAAGCACTTTCCGAGATTTTATCTCTGCAAGAATTTAGAATAGCTTGTTATTGGTTGCCGCCACTATCGCCTCGGAAATGTTACGCACATCAAGTTTCTCGAATATATGCTTACGATATTTCTTTATGGTGTCGGGTGAAAGACAGATTATGTCGGCAATCTCTGACATCGTATAACCCTGAATGGATAGGGTCAGCACCGATTTCTCTCCGTCAGTGAGTGTTGGCATCTGCTT
>DXXK01000008.1 GCA_019416425.1 Bacteroidales bacterium | reverse complement strand
ACAGAAGCGGGAATAATTGACAGAGGAAATATAGGATTATAATAATATTGGCATATTTTTTAATAAAAATCTCAAGAAAACATGACCAGGATTTCCTTCTCGGCAATCTATCGTTTTTAATTCTCTTTAAGCCGAGGAATAGCCCTATGCTAATGCAGGTTGTGAAAACAATATAATAATGCTGATATTGACTGGAGACATATATCAAAGCGCCACCTATTCCGGAATATAACAAGTACAGGGCGATAAAGAATGTAAAGAATATCATTACGCCCCGTTCCTTAACGTATAAAATCCATGAGAACAATAACAACGTGGTGATAACGATTGTTATCAGTCGGGAGGTGATGAATATGTCCATATTTTCTTGTTGTTTCAGGAGTCCCTGCAGTGTGCAGCGTTACGCTGCACACTGCAGATTATATCATATATGATAGGTGCCTTCCAGGGGACAGATGTTGTGGCAGTCCAGGATGACCTTGCCCTTGAGCCTGTCCCAGTTCTGCTTGATCTGGTCATGCTTGACCATGATCACAACCATGTCGACCTCATCCAGGAACCGGTCAAAATCATGAATCTGGTTGGGAGCGATGTCTTTGGTTATGAACGGGTCATAGCTCTTTAGCGGACGTGCCAGATGGCGCTCCTGTGCCTCGAGCATCTGCAATGTAGGTGATTCACGGCAGTCATCCACATTTTCCTTATATGTCAGGCCATACAGACCTACACGGCGGTTGTCAGTGATTCCGTTCTCCTTCATAATCTCGTAGATGCGGTTCAGGACAAACGTCGGCTGGCTGTCGTTTGTCTTCATCGACTCGTCGATGACCTTGGCAAGGCTTGGATAGTCGCCCACCAGAAACCATGGATCGACCGAGATGCAGTGGCCGCCGACACCTGGACCGGGCTGCAGGATGTTGACACGCGGATGCATGTTGCAGATCTTGATGATCTCGTATACATCCATGCCGTCATGACGGCAGATGCGGCTCAGTTCGTTTGCGAATGCGATGTTCACGGCGCGGAACGTGTTCTCCACGACCTTGGTCATCTCAGCCGTGCGGATGTCAGTGACTACGATGTCTCCCTGGCAGAACGAGGCATACGCTTTCCTGACCTTCTCTCCGATTTCCTTGTTGTCGGCACCAATCGTGCGGTTGTTATGCAGCAGCTCGTATACCATATTGCCTGGTATAATGCGCTCCGGTGCGTGTACAAGATGGATGTCATCGCCGATCCGGTAACCAAGAGCCTCGATTTCCGGACGTACATACTTGTCGATGGTTCCGGGTGATACCGTTGATTCGATCACCACTGTGGCACCTTTGGGAGCTACTTTAAGGACATCCTTGACAGCGGCCACGACATAGCAGGGATCCACCTTCTTGGAGAACTTGTCGTATGGAGTGGGAACGGACACTATATATGTGTCTGTCTTCTGATACTCATTGGTGAACTTAATACCGGCTTTCAATGCAGCCTGGAAGAGTTCGTCAAGGCCATCCTCCTTGAAGGTTGTGTGACCGGCGTTGAGAGTATCAACGAGTTCCTTGTTATAGTCCGTACCAACAACCTCGACTCCATGCGAGGCAAGCATCAGTGCTGTGGGAAGGCCTATGTAGCCTAATCCAATTACATTAATCATTCTATTCGATTATTTCAATGTGTTGATGATTCTTTCGCTTGCGTGACCGTCGCCGTAAGGATTCACAGCCTTGGACATGGCGTCATATAGTTCCTGATTGTCAAGAAGTGCTGAAACCTCGTTGACAATCTTGTCGTAATCGGTGCCTACCAGTTTGACGGTTCCTGCTTCAAGGGCCTCAGGACGCTCTGTGGTGTCACGCATCACCAGCACTGGTTTGCCGAGTCCGGGAGCTTCTTCCTGGATGCCGCCGCTGTCGGTCAGCACGATGTTGGCTTTCTCCATCAGGTAGACGAATGACAGATACTCCAGGGGCTCGATGAAAAACATGTTGCCGAGTCCTTCTAAGTTCTCGCCAAATACCTCATGGATAGGTTTGCGGACGTTAGGATTTAAGTGCATGGGATACACGAAATCCACATCGGGATATTTCTCCGTCAGTGTCTTGATGGCCTTGCACATCGAAATGAAGCCGTCACCGAAATTCTCGCGGCGATGACCGGTAATCAGAACAAGTTTCTTTCCATCGGCCAGACCGTTCACATCATATCCTGCGTCTTTCAGGATGGATTCAAGTTCCTTGTCCAGTTCGGAATTGTTCTTGATTTTGTTGACTACCATGTACAAGGCATCAATAACAGTGTTTCCTGTCACGGTAATTTTATCCTCGGCGACTCCTTCGGCAAGTAGGTTTCTTTTGCTCAGTAGGGTAGGGGCGAAGTCGTATGTAGCGATACGGCCTGTGATCTGGCGGTTCATCTCCTCCGGCCATGGGCTATAGATGTTGTGGGTGCGGAGTCCAGCTTCAACATGTCCGACGGGTATCTGCTGATAGAATGCGGCAAGAGCGGCAGCTGTGGAGGTCGTGGTGTCTCCATGCACCAAGACCACATCTGGCTGTGCTTCCTTCAGGACATCGCGCATTCCGGTAAGGACACGGGCCGTTACATCGTACAGGTCCTGGCCCTGCTTCATGATGTTCAGGTCATAGTCAGGCTTGATGTCGAAGATCTCAAGAACCTGGTCCAGCATCTGGCGATGCTGACCAGTCACACAGACTATGGTCTCGAACTTATCGGGATGATTCTGGAACTCCTTTACGAGTGGAGCCATCTTGATTGCTTCGGGACGAGTCCCGAATACAAGCATTATCTTTTTCATCGTATTTTGGGTATTCTGCTTAAGTCGATTTTGGAACCCAGATATTCAGAAAATTCCTGAGATCTGTATCCATATCCTGTGGTAAAAGTCATTTCACCGAAATATATCTTGCCATCGATATCATAGAAGTCTACTCTTACTTGAGGAATATCTTTGCTCAGAATTTTGGCGTATTCTAACATTTTGTCGAAATCCTTAGGTTTAGTATATGGATTATTTCCATAATGAGGTGATTTCGGATTCAATGCATAATCTGAAATATTATTCCAGTTCAGATCCAGATAGCTTACGTAATAATTAGAACCGTTTCTGCCTGATACTACTAAGCATGTTTCCGGTTCTCCATTGAAACAATGGATTTTATAATCAACAAGGTTTGCGTTGGCAGGAAGTGATGGATCCTCTAACAACTCTTCTGCAATAATCTTTGGTTTTATCCTCAAATAATGCAATTGTGCGTTTTGGAATCCATATTTACTGCGCAACCATTTCTTTAGTTTCTGACTTGCTGATTTAATATCTAGTTTAGTTTTGTCACGGACTATTATTATTTGACCACAAGAATTATTAGTCTTCAACACGAATTTATCCGGTAATTCATCCCAATTAATATCCTCAGGTTTATCCCAGACACCATATAGGTTTGGAAGCAGGCTTTCAAGCCCGCATTTTTTTACATATTCTCTAACAGCGTATTTATCCGCACATTCTGTCCATAACGATGTATCAGTATGGAATTGCATCCATATAATCTTTTCTATTAAATTTTTCGGATGATTGAGATTAAGCCTTTTACCGGTTATGCGTTTATATTCTCCTTTGGCTAATCCAGGTCCCAGAAGATATGGAGCCATTTTGCAAACCAAACGAGTGTATATCATATACACACACTTAGTAGGCCTTTTTATAAATTTTGGAATCATATAACAGAATGAATTATGTCTTCCCATAGGGGGATTATTTTAGTTGGCGAAAACATCTTGGATTTATTTATTGCCTCCATGGACATTTTTGTTAAGTAATCTTCATTATCCATTAAATGCAATAATTTATTAATAAATTGACGTTCTTGAAATGGAGGTACTAACACTCCATTTTTCTCATCATCAATTATATCTGTGACGCTACTGAATGAATTGTAAACAATAGGAA
>DXXK01000079.1 GCA_019416425.1 Bacteroidales bacterium | reverse complement strand
ATCCAACATTCAGACTTATAAATATAATAAACCCGCCTCAACCCGATATTGCAAATTTTTTATTTGAACGTTACAATAATAACCAGGAAGATTTTGTGCTTTCTGTCATTAGCTTGATAAGTACGACATTATTTCCGTTTTATCTTCTCTCGTTATATAAATTCAGAAGAAAGACGTTAATCCTTTCGTTACTTGTTGTTATACCATATTATATTCAATATTGCGATATAGGATATTTAGGGCGCGGTTCAATGTTATATGCCATTATCTTGATAACCGGCATAACATATTATGCACGGCCAAATCTAAGAAAAGCTATCGTAATAATATGCGTTGTTGCCATACCCACTCTTATTATATTTTTTGTACAATACAGTCTCGTTAGGATGGGTGAAATAACCGGCACCTTGAGTTTTGAAGAGGCCTTCACAACTCTTTTAGAGCAGGAAAGCGGATATCCTCTTCATTTCGACGAGGTATTATTATGGCAGGGAGATCATATTGTAAGTTATCTTGTCTGGTTATTTACCATGCCATTCCCGGGTTTTGTCCGAGGAGGATTAGACGTTAATTTCAATGCACTGTTCACGGAAGACCTTCTTGGAATATCGAGAACAACAAAAGGTTTCTATATAGTGCTTCCGGGAATTGTAGGAGAATCTGTATATCTACTTGGGAAACATTTATTCTGGATCAATGGTCTGCTGTATGGATTCCTTATGGGTGTTGTATATAAAATTCTGATGAGGTATCCACAGTTGATATGTATTTTACTTTACTCCGCAATTGATTTCGGATATGTTACTAATCGTGGAGGGTTTGCCAGTGGATTTCCATTTGTTGGCAAAATATTGGTATATTTCTTTCTGATACTATATTTTTTCAAACATTATACAAATTGGGAATCATATTCAAAAACATCGATGCTGAAAAAATAAAAACGATTTTATATCAAAAGAAATTCATAAATATCACATAGTTATGGCAAGAATAGTAATGGCAGTGTATAACACAATTCAGAATGATGCGCGTGTCATTCGGGCTGCCGAGGCCCTGAGTAAAAGCGGACATGAGATAGCAGTAATATCATGTAACAGCGATTGCAGTTATTCAAATCCGGCATTCAACTCCATAGTTTTCTCCTATCCTAAAAAAGGATTCAGGCTATTAATAAGATTCTGGAAATATGTCATGCGTTGGCTGAAAGACAATCGAGATAATTATGACATCATATACATGCATGACTATTTCATGCCTATAATAGGAGCAATATCCTCAAAGCGACTTAATAAAAAATGGATATACGATGCTCATGAACTGCTGATTCAGAAAAAGACATATAAAAAAAGTAAAAGAGAGATATTCTTTTACCTTCTGGAGAAGTATAGTGCTAAAAAAGCCGATCTTGTCATTGCCGCCAATGATGAACGGTTACGAATTATTAAGAAAATTTACAACCTCTCTAATGTCATAAGTGTAGGGAACATTTCCAGTCTTGATGTGAGCGGCACAGTAGAAAGCACCAAGGATCTAATTGTTTATCAAGGCATTCTCAACGATGAAAGAAGACCTGATATCTATATCAAAGTATTGAATTACCTACCTAAACATATAGGACTAAAATTGATTGGAGGTGGTAATATAGATTATTATAAAAATCTCGCTGAAAAACTTGGCCTAAGTGACAGGGTCATATTTACAGGAAAGATACCATATAATGAACTGATAAAAGAAAGTCAAGAATGTAAAGTAGGGATTGTTTCCTATAAAATGGATGATCTGAACAATTTATATTGTTCGCCCAACAAGCTATTCGAGTACACTCAATTCGGATTGCCAATAATTGCTTCACCACAACCTTTCTTAAAGCAAGTTGTTGAAAAGTTCGGTATTGGAGTCATTTGGGATGCACGAAAAGAAAGTCTTGAAGATTTAGCAGAAAGAATCCTAAAAGTCATAGAGAATAATTCTATATACAAAGAAAATATGATCACATTCAATAACTATTATTCTTCAGATAAAGAAATGAAGAAATTAGTTGACGCAGTCTCTAAACTATAACTATGAAAGTAGTATTGGACAATATTGTTTTTGCCTTACAGCGTGCCGGTGGCATATCAGTAGTATGGCAAAACCTTTTGGAAGGAGTAATCAAGTATCCCGATATCAACAGAACATTCATTGAATACCCTAATACAAATATCTTCAGAAATAAAATTGTGATACCTGAAAATGAGATTATCAATGATAAGCTTGGATTTTTGAATTATAAACGATATCTTAACATTCCGTGTAAGGTAATCGACGAGGGTTTCGTATTTCATTCCTCCTATTATAGAACCAGTACGAATCCACTTGCCAAAAATGTTACAACTGTTCATGATTTTACATATGATTATTTCAACCACGGTATAAAGAAAGCTGTACACTGTCATCAGCGAAATCATGCAATAAGAAACAGCGATGCAATTATATGTATCAGCGAAAATACTCGGAATGACCTTATACGTATACTTCCAGAAATTGATATTAGTAAAATCCATATAATATATAATGGAGTATCCAATGATTATAACATTATAGCAGATGCAAATAATGATTACAAAGATTTTATTATGTTCGTTGGATCCAGATTAGGATATAAAAATTTCAAATTTGCTGTTGAGGCTATCAAACAAACAAAATTTAGATTACTTATATGCGGGAACGACATCACGACAGAAGAAAAAAAACTCCTTGATAAGTCATTAGGATCAGATAGATATGAGGTAAAAATCAGGCCATCTAATCATGAATTAAACATACTCTATAATTCGGTATTCTGCCTTCTTTATCCATCATCCTATGAGGGTTTTGGGATTCCAGTCCTGGAAGCGCAGAGAGCCGGCTGTCCAGTCATTGCATACAATGCATCGTCTATTCCGGAAATAATAGGTGACAAAACTTTATTAATGGATAACTTAACTGTTACTGATTTTAACGGTAAAGTTTCCATTCTCAGATTTAACAGCCATCGTTCTGATATTGTTAAAGCTGGATTAGAAAATGCAAAAAAATATTCATGGGATAAGATGAGCAAGGAATACATTAGTCTATACCATCACTTATTACCCTAACAATCTATATGTTGCTCCAATTATCAGCAATTTCTGGATACTACGTATTGAAATAAACATAAACTCAATAATGAAGACTGCATTAATCACAGGTATCACGGGGCAGGACGGTAGTTTTTTGGCCGAGTTCCTGCTGGAAAAGGGTTACGAGGTGCACGGCACAATCCGTCGCTCGTCGGTAGACTTCCGCGAGCGTATTGCCCACTTAGAGGGTCATCCGCACTTCCATCTGCATTACGCTGATTTGGGCGACTCGATGTCAATCATACAGGTACTGAACAAGGTACGTCCGGTCGAGGTATACAACCTGGCGGCGCAGAGCCATGTGCAGGTCAGCTTCGACTCGCCGGAGTTCACCGCCGACGTGGACGCCACGGGCGTGCTTCGCCTCCTGGAGGGCATCCGTCAGGCGGGCTTGGCCGACACCTGCCGCTTCTACCAGGCCTCGACGTCGGAGCTGTATGGCAAGGTCGAGGAAGTCCCTCAGAATGAAAAGACGCCGTTCCATCCCTACAGTCCCTATGCCGTAGCCAAGTTGTATGGGTTCTGGATTGTCAAGGAGTACCGCGAGGCGTACAACATGTTCGCCTGCAGCGGCATACTGTTCAACCATGAGTCAGAGCGCCGCGGCGAGACGTTCGTAACGCGCAAGATAACGCTGGCCGCCGCGCGAATAGCGCAAGGCAAGCAGGAGAAACTGTACCTGGGCAATCTGTCAAGCCTGCGCGACTGGGGCTACGCTCGCGACTACGTGGAGTGCATGTGGCTCATCCTGCAGCAGGACCGTCCGGACGACTATGTCATCGCGACAGGCGAGCAGCACTCGGTGCGAGAGTTCTGCCTCTATGCGTTTCGCCGAGCGGGCATCGAGCTGATATTCGAGGGCGAAGGCGAGAACGAGAAGGGCATCGACGCCAAGACGGGCAAGGTGCTGATAGAGGTGTCGCCGGACTTCTACCGTCCTACGGATGTCGTGAACCTGTTGGGCGACCCGACCAAGGCGAAGAACGAGCTTGGCTGGGATCCGTCGAAGAAGACGAGCTTCGAGCAGCTGGTGAACCTGATGGTGGATGCGGACATGGCCAAGGTGGCCGTGGAGCGCGCGGGCGAGCAGGTGAAGATGAACTTAGCCGAATACTTGGAAAAAGGCATTGTGAAATGATGCTGAAGGATTCCAAGATATATGTGGCCGGTCATCGGGGGATGGTCGGCTCGGCCATAGTGCGTGAACTGGAACGCCAGGGTTACACCAACATCATCACCCGTACCCATCGTGAGCTGGACCTGATCGACCAGCAGGCTGTCAATGACTTCTTCGCCGCCGAGCGTCCGGAATATGTGTTCTTAGCGGCGGCCAAGGTCGGCGGCATCGTGGCCAACCAGTCGGCACTGGCTGACTTCATGTACGACAACATGATGCTGGAAATGAACGTGATCCATGCGGCCTGGAAGAACGGCTGCAAAAAGCTGGAGTTTCTCGGCTCGTCGTGTATCTATCCGCGCATGGCTCCGCAGCCCATGCCGGAGTCGTGCCTGCTGACATCCGAGCTGGAGAAGACCAACGAGGCGTATGCCCTGGCCAAGATCTCAGGCCTGAAGTACTGCGAGTTCCTGAACCGTCAGTACGGAACGGACTATATTTCCGTGATGCCTACTAACCTCTATGGCCCGAACGACAATTATCATCCCGAGCACAGCCATGTATTGCCTGCGCTTATACGCCGTTTCCACGAGGCCAAGGAGGCCGGGGTGACGGAGGTGACATGCTGGGGCGACGGCAGTCCGTTGCGCGAGTTCCTGTATGTCGATGACCTGGCGAACCTGTGCGTGTTCCTGATGAACAACTACAGCGGCAACGAGACGGTGAACGCCGGTACGGGCAAGGAGCTGTCCATCAAGGAACTGACCGAACTTGTGGCCGAAATCGTGGGCTACAAGGGCCGCATCCTGTGGGACACTACGCGTCCCAACGGCACGCCGCGCAAGCTGCTGGACGTAAGCAAGGCCAAAGCCTTGGGCTGGACGTACAGAACGAAACTGGCCGACGGCATCCGGCTGGCATACCAGGATTTCCTGAACAATCCGATGAGGGCGGAACGATGAGCAATAACCCCAATTTACACTCTGATACTTTGGTTATAGTTAACCAATCAACAGGAGATCTGACGATTGATGTCTGTAATGCATTTGTTGGAAAGTACAAAAGAATCATTCTAATAACCGGTAAGGTGAGTGAAGGGATTACACCACTGGACCATTCCATTGAGGTTAGAAAAATAATACCTTACAATAAATCCTCCATATCAAAGCGTCTTAAATCCTGGTGTAAGGGTTCCCTGCAAATAAAAAAACATCTTAAATGCATCAACGAAACAAAAGATGTTTTGTATTTCACAAATCCTCCAATGTCCTATTTCTGGGCCGATAAATCGGGAGGACGTTTCGGAATTGTGGAATATGACCTCTATCCCGATGCCTTGAGAAATGTTAATTGTCCGGAATTTATCATTAAATGGTGGGCAAAACGGAACAAGCGTATCTTTGCAAAATGTGCAGGGATAATAACTCTTAGTGATGGAATGAAATCGCAGGTTGCCCAATACTGCAATCCGGACATTATCCGAGTAGTTCCAAACTGGAGTACTATCGGCACACCAGAATTTGTGCCTGAAAATGAAAATCCATTCATTAAGTCTTTAGGATTAGAGGGGAAATTCATTGTTATGTATTCCGGCAACATAGGATATACTCATAATGTCGAGACTCTGATTAAGGTAGCCGACAACATGAAGAGTGACAGGGATGTTCACTTCCTTATTATCGGACAGGGAGGGAAAAAAGCAGCATTACAGGAAATGGCTAACAATCTTGGTCTGACTAATGTGACATTCCATGATTATCTTCCATTCAATGAGTTGAAATATTCGATGAATGCTGCCTCACTTGGGGTTGTAACCTTGACACCATCAACGGCAAATGCAAGTGTCCCAAGTAAGACCTACAACAATCTCGGATATGGGCTTCCCCTGCTAAATATCGCACCCCCTAATACCGAAGTTGAGAAACTTCTAAAAGAGAATGCCTGTGGGATTTCATTACAACCCGAGGATATAGAAGGAATCTCAACATTCATCCGTAAATGCAATCAAGATAGAGATTATCTGTCTATGCTCAAAGGTAATGCCAAAGCCGCAGGTCAGAAATTCACTCCGGCCAACGCCAATGAATACACTAAAATATTCAAGCATCGATAATGCTGATATGTACACAATACACTCATAAATCCAAATAATGAAAATCATACTACTTTCAGGAGGTTCAGGCAAAAGACTTTGGCCATTGTCAAATGATGTAAGATCCAAACAATTTCTTAAACTGCTTACGGCACCTGATGGAACGAAAGAGTCTATGATCCAACGAGTGGTGCGCCAAATCCGCGAAGCCGGGTTGGCCAATGACATCGTAATTGCGACCGGAGCCGCACAAGAGAAATTGATCAGAGATCAGCTGGGAAATGATGTCAGCGTAGTAACGGAGCCATGTCGACGTGACACATTCCCCGCAATTATGCTGGCTTGTGCCTACCTAAAATCCAAAGGAGCGGAAGCGATTGAACCCGTAGTAGTGATGCCATGTGATTCCTACACGGATCCATCGTATTTCGAAGCCATAGCTCGTATGGCTGAGGCTGTAAAGCAAGGAGATGCCGATATGATTCTAATGGGCATAGAGCCTACTTACCCATCTTCCAAGTATGGCTATATTGTACCCAATCGTATAGATTCCTCAGTAGATGAGGTTATGCCTGTCAAATACTTTACTGAAAAACCTGATGTATCCAAGGCTGAGAAATTGTTAAAGGAAGGAGCCTTATGGAACGGTGGTGTTTTCGCATTCAGATTGGGATATTTATCAGACATCATTGAGAATGTCAGACCAGGCGCGGATTTCGAAACTTTATATCTGGATTATGCAGAGCTGCCTAAGATCAGTTTTGATTATGCGGTTGTCGAAAACGCAGACTCAGTTGCGGTTGTTTCTTATTCCGGGAAATGGAAAGACTTGGGAACATGGAACACATTGACAGATGAACTGGATGAAAGAAATTACGGCAATGTTGTGTGTGAAGATTCTGAAAGCTCGTACGTTATAAATGAGTTGGGCATTCCCGTAATCTGCATAGATGCAAAAGATCTTGTAGTCGTTGCCTCCTCCGATGGTATTTTGGTATCCGACCGTAACCACAGCGAAAACCTGAAGCATCTGTTAGACCGGCTCCCATAACAACCTGAAGTATTTAACAATCACGAATATCAGTTCTTCATACTCGCCATCTCATTTATAATCTATATCTGGTTAGTGTTCATTTTTGGACCACAGTTGAAAATGGCTAATTTCGCTGCCGTACATAAACACGACAGCAAATGAACTACCTGAGCGACGACGAGCTGGAACGGTACTGGTTCCGGCACAAGGCCAAGGCCGGGCCTCACGGGACTCCCCTCTAGAGCTTCTGCGAGAACCACAGAATTTCATATAAGGCGCTCTACAACTAGAGCCTTTAATACTTTAATAAATGACACGGGTGCCGATATGGATTCCGATGCGATGAAAAGGTTCATTGACTGCCTCCTGGAAAGACAGAGTGAAAGCAAACTCAACGACCACGCAATGCAGTAACTCTACGGAAGCCGGCAGAAGAAGGCTGTCCAACAATCATGTTGACAATGATTAACCGTAATTTTTAACACATATGCCCGCGAAAACACTGTTTTCGTGTGCCTTTTAACTGTGGTCCACAAATTGACCACTAACAATAACAAGTTTATTATCTTTACAAATTAAGCCCTTATTATTTAACCACTATCCAATCTTAAGAATATCATGGCGATACAGGCTTTCATATCCCACAGTTCCAAACAAAAAGACTTTGTCATTAAACTGCGTAAGGAATTCGGCGCGGATCAACTAATTGTAGATACGTATGACTTAGATGCCGCTTACCATACAATGGATGAGATCATGGAAAATATCGATTCATCTTGCGTATTCGTTTTCCTGATAACCGCAGAATCCTTAGAATCCGATTGGTGCAGGAATGAAGTCATAAAAGCAAAGAAAAATGCTGAGAATGGCAAATTAAAACTCTTTCTGCCTTACATTATTGATCCTGATATCAATAAAGAGCATGTCCGTAAGGATTTTGATTGGATAGTCTCGGAGGAGACGTATAACCTGAAGTTTTTCAGGAATCCAAAGATGCTTGCCCATGATCTGGAGTTGAAATTCCGCCGTCTGGAACGTGAGAGCATCTGGAAAGACAAGCATCCAGATGACTTATTCGTTGGTAGAAACGATAAAATCGATGAGTTCCAGTCAAAACGTACGTTAAAACGAAAGGCAACCACACTGATAGTCTCCGGTCGCTCCGGATCGGGACGCCATAGATTCTGCAGACGCTGCGCCGAAGATATCTCGAGACGTGAGCGATTCTTCATGGAACGTCTCAGCCTCCCCACAAATGCGACTCTTCCCGAATTCCTGACCATGCTCAATAATCTGACAGGCACAATGACCGAGGCTTACCTGACAGACATTCTGAACGGTGAGGAAAAATATCAAATAGATGCCGCTGTGGAGATTCTGAATGAGATATATGGCTACCATGGACTCGTCGTTATCGATGACAACAAGCTGATTGTGGACTATAAGTCCGAGATGCCGGACTGGTTCCTGAAACTTATAGAGCATCCAGATCTTGATCCAAAGCTGGGTATTTACCTGGTCTCCTCCTCGATGTTGCGCAGTCACTATGAGCATACCTATAAGAAACTGATCTCAATCTCTCTGTCCGAGCTTTCCAAAGAAGACCGTATTAAGATCCTAAGCGAGTATATCGACATCTACAATCCCAATTCAGATGTGGAAGTCGAGGATCTTGAGGCATTCGCCGACGCGTTGATTCAAAGTCCTGCGCAACTCCATGAAATCGCCCGTATTATCGCCGTGAATGGTATCGGTGAAGCCAGGAGGAATCTTGAGAAAATTCGTTATGACGGTGACAAGAAGATCGGGAATCTCCTTGAATTGGCCGCCGCCAACCAGACAGCCAAGGAATTTCTGACCCTGCTTGCAGAACCGGGGATGCTGAGTTACGAGGATATTAAGAATATCTATGGGGAGAAATATTCTGAACTGGAACCACTGCTGGAAGAATTAATCTCGTCTTCATTGATACATGAGAGTGGTTCCTCCTCTTCATTGATATGCATTGACACCGGTGTAGGCGATTACATTATCAGGAACAAACAGAAAATCTCAAAGGATCTGCGACAACGTCTTGATACATATATAGACCATCTCGTAAAGAATAATCCGCTGCTGTCCGAGGACCCATCAGCATACATGCTGTTGTGCCGGAAAAGTCTTGAAGATGGAAGAATCACAGCCAAGGATATCCTGCTTCCTTCAATTCCACTGAATTATCTCATATCTCTGTATCGTACAGGGAAGCATTATGAAGAAGTGATCCAGATGTGCAGGCAGCTTCTGAACAACGGTATGCAGACTCCTTTGAAAGATGACTTGAAGCAGGAAATCCTGCATTGGGAGTGCCTGTCATACGCATGTCTGAAGAAAGAGAATGAGTTCTTCAATTGCCTGCAGGACGTAAAGGATAAGGCAAGCCAGGAGTTCCTGAAGGGATTCTATTTCAACCGTTCAGGCAACAATGACTATGATAAAGCCGTAACACATCTGCAAAAGGCGTTGAAGATTGTTCCGGCAATGAGGGTGGCCAAGCGCGAGATCGTCAAAGCATATATAAACCTGAAGCGTTATGATGACGCCTTGGGATATGCTAAGGAAAACTACGAACGTGAACCCGAGAATTCATATTTCATTATAGCATATCATAAGTGTCTACTTCTTAAACGGAAACGCACCCCTGAAGATGAAAAAAGAATGGAAGAGCTGATGGAACGAGTTGAAAACGGACATCTGCCTGATAAGAACATTCTATGTGACGGTATGCGACTTGCACGTTTTGTCAGGACTCCAGGCAAGAGTATCGCCGAGAAACTTGAAGCGACAGAAAAACTAATGCGTAAATACCCGAACAATAAGTACATATCGGATGTCTGTGGTGAAAGCAAGGCTTATCTCCGCAACTGAACATATATCTGCTATGGTTCTACGGAACCATGGTCTGCAATATGTATGATGCACAGTGTGTAATTAACCAAGAGATATCAATTCATTAGGCATTTGGTGTGAATCAGTGCACGGCTCGGAGGCGTGCGCTACTGGCGGATGTTTGAACCCGCGACCCTCAGCTTGGGAAGCTGATGCTCCGGATTGAATTAATCGATAGTGTTCAGTCTATGACCAGGGTTGAAATGGCTGATTTTCCCGTCATATACAAATATGACGGCAATGATTTTGCAATTGAATAAATATGTCGTATATTTGTAACCGAATAGGAATTCTGCCTTGACGTTTGTTGTACTGACAGACAGTTCCCAATAACAAGAAGCGCGTAGAGATGGCTAAGATTCTATATCCGGTGGGTATTCAGGATTTCCGTAAGCTGCGGGAGTTCGGCTATCTTTATGTCGACAAGACGGCATACATCCATGAACTTGCCAATCCTGGCGGCAGCTACTTCCTGAGCCGCCCTCGCCGCTTCGGCAAGAGCCTGCTGATCTCCACCATGGAACAATATTTCCGTGGAAACCGCGAGCTGTTCAGCGGTCTGGCCATCGACCGACTCGAGCCTGAGGAATGGACCAAGTACCCGGTATTACACCTGGACTTCACACGTGGCGGATACAAGAATCCCGGAGACCTGGAAATGTTCCTGGCCAAGACCGTGTCCGAATGGGAAACGGCGTACGGAATCCCTGAGTCCAAATATACTCCCGAACTGCGTTTCGACACGATAATCCGCCATTTATACAGGCAGAGCGGACAACGAGTCGTCATCCTGATCGACGAGTACGACAGTCCGGTGATCGACGCCTATGGAAATCCGGAGCTTGAGGCCGACAACCGCAGGTCGCTTCACGACTTCTACCGCGTCATGAAGGCTAACGAGGGTATCCTGAAGTTCGTGTTCCTGACCGGTGTAGGCAAGCTGGGCCAGCTCAGCATCTTCAGCGGCTTCAACAACCTAACCGACATTTCGCTGCTGCCTGATTATTCGGCAATCTGCGGAATAACAACCGAGGAGCTATTGTCAAATTTTCATGAAGGTATAGAGGAGCTGGCCCGGGAAATGGATTTGTCGTTCAATGATACACTACTGATACTAAAAAAACAATACGACGGCTACCATTTCTCTAAAAAACTGATAGACGTATACAATCCGTTCAGCCTGCTCAAAGCTCTTAATTCCAAAGAAATCAGTGACTTTTGGTTTCAGACGGGCACTCCTACCCGTCTGCTCAACCTGTTTCTGAAAAACGAGTGGGGTACCCCTGACCTGGAAGGTACCGTCATACGCAGATCCGTTCTGGACAGCGGTGACGTACTTGGCAAGAGCCTACCTCTGGCATGTTTCTACACCGGTTACCTGACCATCAAGTCGTTCGATCCAAAGCATAATGCCTACACTTTGGGATATCCTAACGGTGAGGTACGTAAGGGATTCTTCATGGACTTAATGGAGACCGTCAGACAATGGGATTCCGACCGCGCCTATGGTTTCGTAGATTCTCTTAATGACTTCATTGACCATGACGACATCGACGGATTCCTGCACGAGCTGCAATCCTTCCTGGCTGGAATACCATATATGTCGGAGACCAACCGGGAATTACAGTGGCAGAAGGATATACTGATTATCGCACGCCTTATCGGCATGGACGTCGATGTGGAGAGACGCACGTCGTGCGGCCGTATGGACATGGTCCTGGACGGACCGAAAGCCATATATATAATGGAATTCAAATACGGAGGTACTCCGGAGGAGGCATTGGCACAGATCAATGAGAAGAAATATGCCATGCCATACGAGAATTCACTGAACACAAAGCCAATCGTGAAAGTCAGTGTAAACATTTCCTCCAAGACCCGCAACATCGACGGATGGATCATACAGTGACTGAATGTCACTATGAAGTTGTTTATAGTGCAAACAGAAAATATTTGGGCATTTTGAACAGGTGTATTATTAGAACATAACCCCGAAGGGCTCGATGGATGCGCTGCCGTAATCAACTGCATAAGATTTCATAAGGGAGCTACGCAGTGAAATTAAAAATGTAAAATGCATAATGCATAATGGCTACGCAGCATTCAGACATAAAAGGACCAGGGAGCTGACGCTCGACATAAGGTTTGCCATGCGGTGCATGGCAGGCGGTCGGGACTGCTGGTAGGACCTCGGCATCTGGCAATCCGGTTGACACGTAGTGCGCGCGCAAAGCCGCAAAGGGCTACGTATAATTAAAAAAATGCTGCAATTGATGATGGGTCCCAGGCCTGCGCCAAACCCGCTATGGGTTATGGATAACCCGGGACGCGGATTCCGCTGAGCCGTCCGGATGGTTTCGCGGCCTTGGCGTCGGAAATCACGATTACATCGCGGCCTTGGCGGCAGCAGCGACACTCCGGATGGCAGATGCACCGGCTCTTATCCATAGACCCTCTTTGAGGCTTTGCGCGCCACTTTACATGCCGGCGTCGCAGCCGGGCGGTCGGCTACGCAGTAATTTGGAGAACATACATGTTTAAACAGCTTCACAGTGACTGAATGTCACTATATAGGCAGGACGGCATTAAACCGGTCGAATCCTGACCGAAAACAATGCCTGCCGGACATAGTCCAGCTGCGGCCGGTACAGAAAATCGGTGAATCAGAATGGCAGGATTTCAATCCGGCTACGATAATCGCCAATTACGACGATACTATCGGTGCGGTCATTAATGAGTGCGTTCGTCGCGGCATAACATGTCTGGCACCCAAGCGCGAGCAAATTGCCGCAGTGGCCGATGAACAGGACGGCATAGCAGCCTTGATCGAAGACTTAACCTATGTCTATGTCGCGCCCGGCCAATGCTACAAGGAGGATTTCGACCCTAAGGCCGAATCGTATGTCGATTACCATAAGCGGCATCATACGGCGCGCCGTCTCTTAAATGCAACTTTCCGACCATCCTCAGCCCGCGACAAAAACGTCAGCAAAAAGCTGAACTACACCGTGAAATAAATTAAATGCAGAATTAAAAATGCATAATGCATAATTGCTACGCAGCATTCAAACAGAAAAGGACATGGAGCTGAAGCCCTACA
The DNA here is from genome assembly GCA_019416425.1 of Bacteroidales bacterium. Classification (GTDB taxonomy): domain Bacteria; phylum Bacteroidota; class Bacteroidia; order Bacteroidales; family Muribaculaceae; genus Lepagella. The sequence continues at coordinate 11,036 of DXXK01000079.1, read as the reverse complement.
TAAGGAGTGACAGCTTAACAGTCAGGCAGTTGAGGTCGACATGCCTAAGCATGTCCCTACTGGTCGGGTTACTGTCCGAATGGCTCTGCGGCCTTGGCGTCGGCCACAATGTGGCCTCAGTGCCCTTGGCGTATGGCCATGATTGTCAGGGTGGTATTTTGGACGCACGTCCCGTGCGTCCCGTGCGTCCCGTGCGTCCCTACAGCTCTCTACTCTTTGCGGCTTTGCGCGCCACCATACATGCCGGCGTCACAGTCAGGGGGCTTGCGCTAAGCCCAAAGGGGGCATTGGATAAGACATTCATAATGAAGCTACGCGGCACGAAGCACATCGAAAACAAATCGGTTCTAAATCATGAATCTATATAGAAAATTCTTTAAGCGGACCATCGATGTGGCCGCCAGCGGCGGTGCGCTGCTGGTGCTGTCGGTGCCTTTGGCGGCGGTGACCGTCTGGCTGCATTTCGCCAACAAGGGCGCCGGTGCCTTCTTCTTCCAGGAACGGCCCGGCAAGGACGGCAAGATCTTCAAGGTCGTCAAGTTCAAGACCATGACCGACGAGCGCGACGCCGACGGCAAGCTGTTGCCCGATGCCGACCGTCTTACAAAAGTCGGCCGCTTTGTCCGCTCCACCTCAATCGACGAGCTGCCGCAGCTGTGGAACGTCTTCAAGGGTGATATGTCACTGATTGGCCCTCGTCCACTGTTGGTGCAGTATCTCCCACTCTATTCGCCCGAGCAGGCACGCCGCCATGAGGTGCGCCCCGGCATCACCGGATGGGCGCAGTGTCACGGGCGCAACGCCATCTCGTGGAAGAAGAAATTCGAACTCGACGTATGGTATGTGGACCACATATCGTTCGCAACCGATTGCAAGGTAATCTGGACCACCATCCGGAAAGTCCTGAAACGCGCCGACATCTCCCAGGAGGGCGAGGCTACAATGGAATTCTTTAATGGACATAATTGAACCCATAATTCAATAAACTCGAATCATCCTAATAATAATCTGGCAATGACATGCAATATATTACCCCCCCCGAAAATCTAAACGTAGCAGTAGTCTTATCCCATTACGAACTGAGTGGTGTTACTACCAATACCATCGACTTATGTGAAGGACTTAAAAACATAGGTCATAATGTCACTCTAATAGTAGGACATCCTTTAGATAGCAAAGAAAATGAAAAATCCGTTTACGCTAAATCCAAAGGATTCAATATAAGGGAGATGCCCAATCCTCACAATGGGATAAAGGAACGGTTAAAATCGTTTATGTTCCTTACAAAGGATTTATCGTCAGGGAAGTATGACATCATTCACATGGAATCCATTTACCTGAGCATAATTCCCAAACTATTACATAAGAAATTCACTGTTACTCTGCATTCATGGGGATTGAAGAAAAACATATTCGCACCAAGAGCTACACGCATCATAGCAATTAGCGAGGGCATGAAGCAAGAAGCTATAACACGTCATGGTTACAAAGAGAGCGACATTGATATAGTTCTACATGGCGTCAGTCCACGTTTTGCCGAGCCATTTACGAACGAAGATCAACAATCCAAAAGAAAACAATTGGGGCTACCAACCGAAAAGATCCTGATTGGGATTGTAGCAAGCATAGAGCCACGCAAAGGCCATCATTTCCTTCTGGAAGCAGTGTCTATGTTGCCCAAGGAAATGATAGACCGAATCCACATTGTGTTTTGCGGGAATTACAAGGGGGAAGGAAGTCAGAAATGGATTTCTGAACAGATAAGCAAATTCAGTCTTTACCCAAAGGTCTCATTGCTTGAGTTCCAGGATCCTCTCGATGTATATAGATCGCTTGACATTTTTGTACTGCCATCAATCTGGGAGGGCTTCCCTCTGACAGCAGTAGAGGCTATGCTGGCCAATTGCTGTGTAATCCGCTCGAATGTCCAGGGGGCAAAAGAACAAATCATAGATGGAGAGACAGGTTTTGTTTTTGAAAGCCAAAACCCCGAGGCTTTATACAAAACATTAACCGCGTTGCTGACCGATACAAAACTAATCAAACAAGTGGCCGCCAACGGACGGGAATATGCCCTGAAAAACTTCACCCTTGACACCATGGCGCGGAATACCGCCAATGTATACCGTAAGATATTATCACGCTCATCCCATTGAGCAATATTAGAAATATGCAAAACAATATACTGATCACCTCGGCAGGCAAACGAGTTGAGTTATTACTTGAATTTCAAAGAGAACTTAAATCACTGTTTCCCGATGGAAAAGTGATGTCGGTTGATTTAAATCCTGTTATGGCACCGGCCTGCCGTCTGTCTGATAAGGCCTTTGCCGTACCCAGAGTCACAGACCCTGGATATATCAATGTCTTACTTGAAATATGCAAGGCCAATGATATCAGGATAGTTATTCCAACCATCGATACCGAGCTGCTTGTCCTGGCCGAAAACCGTAATTTGTTCAGCGGGCACGGAATTGAGATTATGGTATCCGATTCCAATTTCATAAAGGTTTGCAGAGACAAGCGAAAGACTTCCGGGCTGTTTACAGAACTCGGCATACGGAATCCTCGGACAATTGATAAATTCAATCCTGAATTTCCTATGTTCGCCAAACCGTATGACGGTTCGTTGAGCACGAACATTCATTTCATAAAGTCAGCGGATGAACTGACAGACGAGATTCTGGAGGATCCGAAACTGATGTTTATGGAATATATCGACAAAAAACAATACAAGGAGTATACCGTCGATATGTATTACGGCGCAGACCACAGGGTCAAGGCTATCGTACCGCGTGAACGAATTGAAATCAGAAGTGGTGAGGTAAACAAAGGCGCTGCACGCAAAAACTACATTGTCAAGTATCTGCTGGAGAGGATGGAATACCTGCAGGGAGTACGTGGATGCATCTGTATCCAGCTTTTTTATCGTGAAAGAGATAATGATGTGGTTGGTATCGAAATCAATCCCAGATATGGAGGTGGCTATCCCCTCTCCTACTATTCCGGAGCCAATTTCCCGCAGATGATGATCAAAGAATATATCAATGGCGAGAATATGGAGTATTCCGACAATTGGACAGACAATACCGTAATGCTGAGATACGATTCACAGGTAATCTTCCATGAATAAAATCTGCGTAGTATTCGATCTTGACGATACACTTTACAAGGAGGTGGATTATCTTGAAAGCGGATACAGATACATCGCAACTCAACTTTGCAAGTCCTCAGATGATGCCAAGAAGCTTGTTGTGGACATGAACAGATGGCGTGAGGAAAACATAAATGTGTTCAAACAACTGGAACTGAAATTCGATGGCTCAATAACCGTACCTCAATTATTAGAATGGTACCGATTCCACAATCCGGACATTGAGATTCCAGACTCAAGCCTTGAAGTCCTGAAATTCCTTAGGAATAAGACAATTCAGATGGGTATCATAACGGATGGAAGATGCGTAACTCAATCAAATAAAATCAAGGCTCTTGGGATTGATCAGTTTATAGAGGACTCTAATATCGTTATTTCCGAGAATTTCGGATCAGAGAAACCGGACTTACGAAATTATCAGTATTTTGAGAATCTATTGCCATATATTAATACGTTTTACTACGTAGGTGATAATCCAACCAAGGATTTTATTGCTCCACGCAAACTTGGATGGAAAACAATTGGTATATTGGATGATGGTACCAATATCCACAAACAGACTGATGTTGATAATGCGGTAAATCCAGATGTATGGGTTAACGACATCAATGAAATTCCTATCATCATACAATCCCGAATAGAATAAAATCCCAGACTTATCCTATCGTTATCCTATGATAATAAATCATCGTATTTGCCGTTAAAATAACAGATTCCCCCAAATTCCATCGACTGACAGAGGTATACAATCACGTTAGAGAGTTTGACTGGCAGTCAAGAGGTGACGAGTTCCATAAATTCTGTGAGGTTCAATCCCCTCCAGCTCCACTAAAAAATTTTGAATGCAAAATGCATAATTGGCTACGCGGGTACAATTCATTCAGACCTTGGTCTGAATTTGTTTATGGCACAATTCAATTCGTAATGCAGATTAATCGATATTACCTTGGGATTCCATTGGCATAATTTATTCCTTGTCGAGCATACCATCCGGATTTCTCGTTCGTTGATATAACAAAGTGCAATAAATCGCGTTTTAGACCAACACTATGAACGATAATATCATCAGCAATGAATAAGGAGCTGTTCAATATGTTGTTTCGGGGGTATCTTCCTAAAGAACTGCCACCTGCATTCAATTCATACGATTTCGCCGTACAGATTGATAAAGTCAGATATGCATTGGCCGATAAATTCCAAACATGTATATCGGCTCCTTCTGTTTTATCCATCCCCAAAAACGGCATAGGCAGACGAATACTCAGCATTATCAATCCCTATTCTTTCTATCATCTTGCAGCGCTTCTTTGTTCAGACGACACTTATGCAATGTTAAACAACATTTGCAAAGCGTCCACGGTGACATACAGCAGACCGAAACGCTGCAATACTATAGACCGTCGCGCGATAATTCCCAACTGTAAGTCAGTTTCCGATTTCCATACAATCAAACTTCTCAAAAGTCTTTATAAGCGGATTGAGCTTAAAATCGACATCTCCTCATTCTATTCCACTATCTATACCCATGCCATAACATGGATGTGTATCGGCAAGGACAAAGCGAAAGAAATATGGCGTGGTCGTATCAGTAATCCCGGTTATTCCTGCGGCGATCCGGACATAGATCGCCGCTACAACATCGCCCATCAGATAGACACTCTGGTGGAATATTGTCAGGATAAGCAGACACATGGATTGCCGGTGGGACCTGACACTTCTTTCTTATTAGCAGAAACATTGCTGTGCCATATAGACAGCAATATCGATAAGGCATTGTCAAGAATCCCGGGTGCTCCTAAGTATCAAGGATGCCGATATTATGACGATTGGTTTCTATATGTGGAAACTAAAGACGAGGCAGATCTATTGCTCAGGGTCGTAATTCAGGAATTGGAGAAGTTCGGCCTTGATGTCAATTTGTCAAAGGTCGAGATCAACGAGATGCCTGTGGCTGTCCTTGATGATTTTACCGACAGGCTTTCCTCTTTCGATTTTCATAATGCTTCCAACATAGAGCGTATAAAGGTGTTTTTTGAAGCATTATGGTCGTTGATCAGGAACGATAGGAACCGTGCGGCTACATATACACGTTATGCAATGCGCGTTCTCAATGGTTTTTTGACCCCGGTTGTCGTGAACCACATGGCTACAGACAATAAGAATCTGATTCTCATAATGCTGTACAGAACTGTCGCGGACTTTCCGGATTGCATACCTGCAATCCTGCCCGTGGCACAGAAACTGGGGAACAATATCGACAAGGGTATTTTACGGGATTTAATAGGTTCCATTTTACAACGACACGTAGACCTGGGGCATCATATCGAGGTGGCTTGGGCATTGTGGATGTGCAAGATATATAACATAGAGATTCCAGCCGACTGGGCAGTAAGAATCTTATCCGCCGGGAATTCCATCTGTTCGCTGCTGCTGCTGGATTACCTGAACAATATTAATACAGATCTCCTCACCAACAAAGGTGTTTCCGACGCAATAACAGCATTGACAGGTAAATTGAGTAAGTCATCCCTATATGGGCAAGATTGGTTGCTTCTATATGAGGGGGTACTGAAAGGCTGGCTTAGAGGCCTTGACAATCTGGTAGATAACGATCCGTTTTTCAGTATGCTAAAACGATTAGAGGTTTCATTTTATAATATGGATCCAGAGGTCGATTACCAATCACCTTCATGGCTATTAAAGAACGCCATACAATTGCCAAAGCATCTAAAGGATGAGATTGAACGTCAGATAAAAACGGTAAATGATGCAATCTCACTCGCCGTTGACGAACAATACAGAGCTTCGGGAGTACGAACTTCCGGAAGAGTTGACGCAAGAGTCAAAGCCATCAGTCAAAAAGCATTCAATGAAATCATGCTTACCATTTTGACAGGTGATGATGTTGACACCGATACCCTTTCGAAGAAATATAGTCGATTAGTTCGGTCTGTAAGAGTCTCATAAGAATCGAATCTTTGTTCTGTATATGAGTCGAGAAGACAGAAGCAATATCATTTCGTCGGGACTCCTTATAAAATAAATAAGGTCAATGCGCAATTACATCATGCAGATACCCAAGGGAGAGTGGCATACAGCGGAGGTGATCGAGCCGTCGGCCATACTGGAGGTGAAGGACGGCCCCTACATGCCGCTCACACCCGAGGACATGATGGACTGACGCAGGCGGCAAGCCGCAATTATAAATGTAAAATGCAGGCGGCAATGCCGCAATGAAGAATGCATAATTTCCATCCGGACATCTCTGCGTTCTCGGCGACAGTCATTCATGGCGCCAGTGCTCTCCGCGCCAAGCAGCACAGTCCGAACGGCATTTTGGACGCACGAACCGTGCGTCCCTACAGCTATCTGTACTCTTTGCGGCTTTGCGCGTAATCACAAGTTCATAAGACATTTGGTCCGGCTTGATGCGCGGCACGGAGTGACGCGCCACTATCCGGGGTTGTTGCACGACCGCCCCGCGGTCGGTGGTCGTCGACGACCCACTACCCCACATCAAAGCGGCTGCGTCGTTTGACATGGGGGTAAGTTGTGAGACCCCTGCCGGGGTCAGCCTTCCGGGAACAATTTGTAAAGACTTTGGTCCGAGTTTATGCACGGCATGTAGTGACATGCTTCTAACCAGATGGCTCTGAAGACTCGATGTCACGCCTGATGTTCCGGATTAGTATTGGCCAGCAGGCCAACAGGTTTCTCTGCGTGCACTACGTCCTCAGCACGTTTTTTGATTGTATCCTCATACTAATTTGCGGAATTAGTTGTTTCTAAAGTAAAAGATTACTATCTTTGCAGTTATAAAGGCTATATAACAAGATGAGAGAGTCCCAGAGAAATAAGCTTCTTAATGTTCTGCTCTTCATCCTGAAGGATTTCAGGAACGGAGTGGACTATATCAAGCTATACAAGATTCTCTATTTCGCTCATCGTAAACACCTGGCCGAGACTGGATTGCCTTTGATTGCAGAGACATTCAAGGCCTGGAAATACGGCCCCGTTCCTTCTGTTACAGGTTTCGCAATCAAACGCCTGGAAAATAAGGAAAGCCTTCCGATGGATATGGAGATCTTCAAGAAGAAGATTCGGGTAAACAAATACAAGAAAGTCTTCGGGAAGTCTGAACCGGATTACGATGCCCTGACGCCTACCGCGACGCGAATTCTTGAATTTACCATAAATACCTGGAAATCCATAGATTCCCAGAAGCTCTCCGACATATCCCATAAGGACTTCTCCTGGCAGGAGGCTTACGAGAATCATTACAGGGCAAACAAGTCTCCGGTAATGAAACAATTCCGGGTAGCCGAAGATGGGAAAGCCACACCTGAAACACTGGAACTTGTACGGGAGTATTACTCCAGCAATCCGGTGTATTACAACCACAGGTCAAATCCTGTATTGACCGGCAAATTGGATGAAGTAGTCTCGGTCTTGACCGAAAGCCTGCTCCTGGCTCCCAATTGGGATGGCGAGGATGCGGATGTGATCAGTCCGCTTTCCACCATGAACTGCCGCATGTTCGTGGCCAGACATCGCGCTCATGTGGAACTTGTGGAGTATGTCTACCCCACTCCTACCGGTAATATGTGCATAGACTGGGCAAAGAAGGGTGCCAGGGTCAGCTGCGAGTTTGGCCCTAACAGTATGGCTTTCTATTACCAAGGCATAGACCGCAGTGATTACTACGACAGTCCGGCCATGGATGCTGATGAGGAGGGTTTCAATCGTCTTGCTGATTATATAGACAAACTTTACAAATCAAACAGGTAAGGATGTCTGTCAAGCCCGTCAATTCGCCGGTATCCCCCTTTGAATGGCTCGCCAGAACCATTTATCAACCCTCGCAGATGAAGGGCAGTAAGTTATTGAAGGATTGCATGTGGCCAAGATTCAAGAAGCAAAGCAAGGATTTTTCAGGATTCCATGAATTCCGGATATCCATGCAACGCTTGTGCCATGGACATCGCAGCGACTGCCTTAAGATTGCCATGAGCTTTCAGCAACCCACTCAAACACTAATGGGGTTCAAAATCGGCAGAGGTCTGATTCCCATTGAAAATGGATTCCGCATTGAAGCCGATGGACATCAAAACAATCCATTCCACGCGCATATTGTTGTCGAAAAACTCAAGGTGCCGTTCGACCCGTCTTGCATAGGTGTCGTAGAGGTGATGAGCTCTGGGGTCAGGCGACAGCTGGACAACATGACCGAGGATTTCATATTTGTCTCCATCGAGGATTTTGTCAACAACAGACTGACCGTTCAATCCGATTGCGCCAGTTGCCTGTAATCACAATGCAGGCGGCAAAGCCGCAATGAAGAATGAAAAATGCATAATGTATAATTCAATGCGCAATGCGTAATGTCCAATGCGTAATGAGCTACGCGGGTACACGGCATTAGGAATTTGATCCGTTTATGTGCGCGGTACGGAGTGACGCGCTACTACCATCCGGACGGCTCTAAATACTCTCAGTAGTGGATTATAGAATTTTGTCAGATTTTATAGCTCATAATTGCCCAATCCAAAAATTATTGCTACTTTTGTGAATACGTATGCTATACACATTTGCAATTCATGAAAGAATCTATTGTAATACGGGATTTCGGTCCAATCAAGGAAATGGCCATCGATGATATTCGGCCATTTCTGTTTCTGATTGGTCCTTCGGGCAGCGGCAAAAGCACTTTCCTGAAAATCATGGCTTTTCTGAGATGGTGCTACAAGATGATGTGCATCCGCTCCTACCTGTATTACTCCGGTATCAAGAAGTCTACTTTCAGAATCAACTTCAAAAGCCATCTCAAGACAATGGGAATGGAGAAGTTCCTGAAGAATTCTTCCTATATTGAATACAAGTACGGCGATTACTCCATCATATTCGATGGCGGGCTCCGTTTTCCGCTTAAATATGTTCCCCGTGAGGAACTCAGTCTGGAGAAGGTTTCCTTCATCTCCGATAAACGGAATCTGATCGGTGACATCCTTGAGAACAACGTAACGGTGCGCAAGAAGGCCTACTACATGAACGAGACCTTTGACGACTATCAGACCGCCACTGACGAAATCAAGTCATTCAAAATGCCGAGTCTTGGCGTTGAACTGAAAGTCAAGAAAACAACCAATGGCGTGAAACATGTCATCGAGCCGATCGAGGGGCCACAGTATTCCATCAATCTAAGCGAGTCGTCGTCCGGTACCCAGTCTTCCATGCCCTTAGGCATTATCATGGAATATTTTTCCAAAAAGTTCGACATAGTGGATTCACTCAACGATGCCATGCTCAGCTATGCCGCAAAATCCGACAGCTTAAAGGATTTCAAGGCTGTCAGCAACGTCGGCGATCTGCCGAACTGCCGGGTCAGCGTTTTCATCGAGGAGCCGGAGATAAGCCTCTTTCCTGCGTCTCAGCGTCAGTTGCTGGATATGCTGGTAGGTGACTGCAACAGCACAAACGGATACAAGATGTGGATGATGGTGGCAACACACAGTCCATACCTGATCAACCATCTGAACGTATTGCTCCGCAGGGGAGCTGATGCACCCCATATAGACGCCTATGATTTGGGCGTATACAATGTGGTTGAGGGCAGATTACAGTCTCTGGTCAGCATCGATGCCGACACCGGCGAGCATGTGGTTGATACATTGGAGCTTTCGGAGCCTATGGAGGATATATACAATGAATATGAATCCTTAGGCTTATGAAGCGACTTCTGGAACAAGATTTTACCGCTAAATACGACCGTTCGGGCAATAGTCATATCGCCAGCACATCAACTATAACCGGAACCCAATCATTCGGTGACTCCAAGACCTGCTCTGATTGCAATACTTTCTTCAGGACCGGTGGTTGTGACCATAATGTTTTCAAGGCATCGTTTCCACATGCCATCAATAAGATAAGCATAGAGGAGTTCATCAACGGATTTAAGAAAATCAAGTCCGAACGATGCGATTTACTGTTCTGGGATGATGATAAGATCGTTCTTGCTGATATGTATTGTGGAAATAGGGATTACATCTCTGATCATACCATCGATGGGAAACCTATAGCAGGTAAGAAAACCAAAGTGCGGCTACAGATTGAAGCCACACTTGAATTGCTATACTCAGTCGAATCCATCAAGGACTTCATAAGCAGAAAAGATCAGAAAGTCGGTATCATTGCGTATCGTGATAAGTATGAAGGACATTTTGAAGATACACCAGCCAAAGTGAAAGCATCGGTAAGGTCATTTCTCAGACCAACGGACGCGCAGGCAAGACGCAATCTTGTAACGCCTATCGCCCATGGATTCTCCTACATGATGTGCAAATATCCAACTATCTATCAGTGGTAAAAGGGCGTAGCCGTCAGTCGGAAGCCGCAATGCGTAATGCGCAATGGCCATCCGGAAACAATTTGAAAGGCATTAGATTAGAGTAGATGCGAGGCTCGGAGAGCCCACGCTACTACTGTCCGGACGGCTCTGGTCACTCTGGCCCTGTGGTTCTCTGGTCTAAAAAATCAAACATGCCGAAGGCATGTCCCTATGAATCGGGTAAGTTCATCAGGACTTTGGTCCGGGTCGATGCGCGGCACGGAGTGACGCGCTACTAATAATGCCTTGTATTTTGGGGCGTGATGGGGAGAAGAATCGAAATTAAATATTATAAATCAAGATATCATGGCAAGTGATAGGATTTTGCTGTGCCTGGCGCACATGTCGGGCAAGGAGATGGATTTCATAAAGGAGGCGTTCGCCGACAACTGGGTAGTACCCCTGGGTCCGAACGTCAACGGGTTCGAGGAAGACCTTGAGAAGTTCGTCAATGGAATTAAGAATGAAGAATGCATAATGCATAATGAAGGCGATTCC
>DXXK01000078.1 GCA_019416425.1 Bacteroidales bacterium | reverse complement strand
GTCGAGATCAATACCAAGGCGCTTGACTCGCGCCATCGATTCTACCCCGCCGAGCCGCTCTGGCCGCGTCTGATAGCGGCAGGACTCCCCTTGGCGGTCAACTCCGACGCCCATTACACCGACCGTCTTGACGCCGGCCGTCCGGAGGCACTTAAGATACTGCATGGATTGACAAACCCAACTAATCGAAACTGAATGGGAAGGATACCCAAGATACTGCATCTTTGCTGGTTTGGCGGCGGTGAATATCCCGTGGAGGTCAAGGCGTGTCTCGACAGCTGGAAGCTTCTTCTGCCCGACTTCAAGATAAGAGTGTGGAACTACGATGACGCCGTCTCGCTCGAAATCCCGTATGTCAACGAGGCTCTGGAACAGCGCAAATGGGCATTTGCCGCCGATGTAGTGCGTTTTTACGCCGTCTGGAAGGAGGGTGGCGTGTACATGGACAGCGACATCTTCCTGTTCAGCCGTTTCGACGACATACTGGGACTGGACGCCGATTTCATAACTTTCCACGAGAAGTGCGATCCGGGCCATGAGGATTTCGGATTGCAGGCGGCCATGTTCATGGGGGTGCCTGGCAATGTGTTCTGCCGCGAGATGGTGGAGTATTACCGCCCGCAGCATTTCCTGAACACCGACGGCAGCATGAACCTGCTGATCTCGCCGGAGCGGATGAAGGAGGTGGCCCAGCGTCACGGCTATGTCTCGGAGGACCGCGAGCTGCGTCTCGACATTCTGACCGTGCTGCCCACACGACGCCTGAAACCCCGCAAGCGTTATCCCCGCGCCGCCGACTGCATCGGCGAGCACCGCGTGGTGGGTTCATGGAGGAAACGCCCCATGAAACGGCTCCTGGTAAAGCGGCTGGAGCATCTGTGGCACATACTGAGATACAGACTATTTGGAAGATAAGAGATGCAAAGACTTGTATATGTATCGCGCAACTACAAGAGCACTGCCTACGGTGGCGCCAAGGCGCGTGTGGACATGGAGGACATCCTTAAGGATATGGGAGCCGTGAACCTGGGCCTGAAACGCACTTTCCATAAAAACAAGGTGTACGACTATTTCCGGAACCTGGCCGGAATCATGCGGTTCATGTGCCGCATCCGTAAGGGTGATGTCCTGGTGATACAGTATCCTGTCAAGAAATACTACAGGCTGATGTGCCGGTGGACCCATCTGAAAGGAGCCAGGGCAGTGAGCCTGATCCATGACTTAGGCAGTTTCCGGCGACGCAGACTTACGGTGCCGCAGGAGAACCGCAAGCTTATGATGAGCGATGTGGTCATTCCCGCTAACGACAGCACCATCGCATGGCTACGGCAACATGGATGCGACATGCCGATGACACCGCAGGTGGCATGGGATTATCTCTTGGCGGACGATAACGTTTCGCCAAGGTCTAAGGAACCATCGGTAGCGTTCGTGGGCCATCTGCAGAAGGAGCAGAACGCGTTCCTGTATATGCTGCCCCCGGGGCTGGAAGTCCATCTATACGGAACGGGGGCGCCTGTCACAGCGCCGGAACATATCCGGATGCATGGGTTCATCCACCCTGAGGACTTCGCACGGAACGGCAAGGGAAAATTTGGATTGATCTGGTACGGTCCCAACCTGGAGCACGACACCAAGGGATACATCGGGGAATACATATCCTACTGCAATCCCCACAAGCTGGGGCTGTATATGCGGGCCGGCATACCGGTGGTGCTGTGGCGCGGGGCCGGAGCGGCGCCGTTTGTGGAACAGGAGGGAATCGGCATCACAGTGGAGAGTCTGAACGACCTGGACAAGCAGCTGACTGCCATCAGTGACGAGCAATATTCACAGATGTTACGGAACGTGCAGCGTGTCAGCACACGGATGGCGCACGGAGATTACTTCCGCAAGGCATTGAAACGAGCCATCGAAATGCTGGAAGAATGACCGTTGCGAAAATTTCCAGGGTTAACATACAGCCAATCAGAGTTCCAGATTGAATTCAACCTTGTGTTTTCGTTGGTAACGTTTCCAGAACCTGGAGCGCTCTCGCAAGGCGTAGGCCTCGGCCCGGTCGGCGTCATAACCCCTGTTGCGAGCATACTCACGCACCACCGTTATAAAGAAACGTTTCGGACCCCAGATTCTTTTAAATGCCGACACACCTTTTTTCATATCCACCGGACCGAAGTACATGCGGTTGGTGTCCACCAGCGAGAAGCGGTAGGTGCCGTCCGGCCGCAGGTCGAACAGTATATTGCCCGGCGAGTAGTCCAGATGCAGCACCTGGCGGTCGTGCATGCGGGCGGTAAACTTTCCGAACGCCTTGGCAATCTCCTCATACTCCCCCTCCCGGGCCTCGCCCAACTCATACATGGTGTGCGTGTATGGACTCTGGACACTGACGAAGTAGCAGTGCCCCAACAGGCCGTTGCTACGCTCCTCGATATACGCTATCGGTTCCGGCGTCTCTATGCCGCGTTCCAGCAGACGCTGCGGATACAGGTAGGCCCGCAGGCCCTTGGGCTTACGGATGCCGAGCGAGTATACATAACGGTTCACCCCGTGCGGCACCTGGTAACGTTTCACATTCACCACCGTGCCGTCGGGAGCCGTCATTACCTTTATATGATTGCGCTTATGATATATGGTCTCCCCTTCGGTGTCGAAAATCCCGGGTATGCTCTCCACATACTCCCGCAATCGCTCGAACCGGGGGTTCACTATGGTCTTTCGCTTCATTCAGGCGGGATTGGGATTGTAGCGGTTGTCCAGCAATGCGAAGAGCTGTTCGGATGCCGTGGCGGTCTTGACCTTGTCGATCACGTCGGTCACCGTGCCGTCGTGGTCGCAGACAAACGTGGTGCGGATTATGCCCATGTATCGGCGTCCGGCCATCACCTTCAGCGCCCATACTCCGGCCAGCTCGCACAGATGGCCCTCGGTGTCCGATACAAGCGGGAACGGCAGGCTCTGCTTCTCGATGAAACGCTTGTGGCTCTTGGCGTCGTCCTTGCTGACACCTATAATCTGGTAACCCATGTCCAGGAATGTCTGGTAGTTGTCGCGGAACGACTTGGCCTCCATGGTGCATCCGGGAGTGTTGTCCTTGGGGTAGAAATATATGATGAATTTCTTGTCGGGAAAATCCGACAGCCTTACCTCCTTGCCGTCGGCGTCAACGCCCAACAGATCGGGGAATTTGTCTCCTATTTCCATAACTCAGTAATTTACTATCGTACAGGCACCCTATATGGGTACTTTCATAATTTTTAACGTAAATATTTATCAAATGTTGGGATTGTGGAGGAAAATGCGTAATTTTGCATCCCGTTATGAGACGAGGTTTTGACAACGATAAGTATGAGCGGATCCAATCCGAGCATATCAAGGAGAGAGTAGAGAAGTTCGGCAACAAGCTGTATCTGGAACTGGGCGGCAAGTTGTTCGACGATTATCATGCGTCGCGCGTGCTTCCGGGCTTCGAGCCGGACAGCAAGCTGAAGATGCTGAGCAAGCTGAGTGACCGCATCGAGATCGTGATCGTGATCAGCGCCACCGACATTGAGAAGAACAAGGTCCGCGGCGACCTTGGAATCACCTACGACATGGACGTGCTGCGTCTGCGTGACGCCTTCCAGAACCGGGGCTTTCTGGTCAGCTCCGTCTGCATCACACATTACTACGGCCAGCAGAGCGCCGACGCCTTCCGCGCCAAGCTGGAGCGCATGGGCATCCGTACTTATCTCCACTATATGATCGAGGGCTATCCCAGCAACGTGAAGCTGATCGCTTCCGACGAGGGATTCGGCAAGAATGACTACATCGAGACCACCCGTCCGCTGGTCATCGTTACGGCACCGGGCCCCGGCAGCGGCAAGATGGCCGTATGCCTCAGCCAGCTCTACAACGAGCATAAGCGCGGCATCGAGGCCGGATACGCCAAGTTCGAGACCTTCCCCGTATGGAGCATGCCGCTGAAACATCCGGTCAACATCGCCTATGAGGCGGCTACGGCCGACCTGAACGACGTCAACATGATCGATCCGTTTCACCTGGAGGCCTACGGCAAGACCGCCATCAACTACAACCGCGACATCGAGATCTTCCCCGTCCTGAACGCCCTGTTCGAGGGCATCTACGGCGAGAGTCCCTACAAGTCGCCCACCGACATGGGCGTGAACATGGTGGGATTCTGCATCGAGGATGACGAGGTGTGCCGCGAGGCGTCGAAGAACGAGATCATCCTGCGTTATTTCCAGGCGCTGAACCGTCTGGCTCAGGGCGAGGGCAATGAGTCGGAGGTTAACAAGATCGAGCTGTTGTTCAAGCAGGCCAAGATCGATACAAGCTACCGCAAGCCTATAGCCGCCGCACGCGAGCGTGCCGAGCGGTCGGGGCGGCCATGCTCGGCCATCGAGCTGGCCGACGGCACCATCATCACGGCGGAGACAAGCCCGCTGCTGGGCCCGAGCGCGGCGCTGATACTGAACGCCATCAAGCACCTGGCGGGAATCGACCATGACATCAAGCTGATTCCCCAGGAGATGATCACCCCCATCCAGCACACCAAGACCGTCTATCTGCAGGGCAACAATCCGCGCCTGCATACAGACGAGGTATTGGTGGCATTGTCCGTCCTGAGCACCACCGACGAGAAATGCCGCCGTGCGCTGGAGATGCTGCCTGAGCTGAAGGGCTGTCAGGTACATTCCACCGTGATGCTGGGTGAGGTGGACCACAAGATCTTCAAGAAGCTCGGCGTCGGCCTGACCTGCGACCCCGCCCGCAAACCCTAAGAACCGCAGTAGCACCAACTACAATACAGCCCGCGCTGAACAATTGACCGCGGTAGCGGTCCAACAAAGTAGCCCCGGGTCAAATCGGCAGAGCCGATTTGACCCGGGATGTTCATATCCGCTTAGCACCGACCGCTGGGCGGTCGCACATTAGTCGAAGACGGTCAGGGATGTTTGTTGATGGAGCGGCTGATGAGGCCTGTGAGCCATAGCAGGACGACTGCACCGACTATGGATGTGATCAGGCTTCCGATGATGCTGCTTGTGTGGATGCCGAAGAGACTGAAGAGCCAGCCTCCCAATACTCCGCCAACGATGCCGACCACAAGATTAACTATGAGTCCAAAGCCTCCGCCGCGCATCAGTTTGCCGGCTACGAATCCTGAGAGGATACCGATAAGTATGTATAAGATAAAATTCATAACGTATGTTTTAGAGTGTCGCTAAATGGTTTCTTATATAGAACCTCTCCCGCATCGTAAAGGTTCACTCTGTTGATAGTCAACAAGTACGTTTATAAGATCTTCTCTCGCAAAAATGCATACGTTGGTGCAACCTCCAGACAATAAAAAAGCGCCCCTATGGGCGCTTTTTACATTATAATAACATAATAACGGGAATCAGTCCAGTTTCAGGACTGCGAGGAAGGCCTTCCGGGGGAACTCCACCGAGCCGATGCGCTTCATCCGCTTCTTGCCGGCCTTCTGCTTCTCCAGCAGCTTGCGCTTACGCGAGATGTCACCGCGTCAATAGTTAATATTCGTAAAGAATGACCTGGATATCAAGGAGCATCCGGAAAGATAAGCTTGACAAATATATTGCTTATATTCAACGCTCCGATGACCAACAAAACTATCAGCATAATCAGCATTCCCCAACATTTCTGATGCCAGGCAGCTACTGCGTAAGCCAGTATAACCAGAGCCATACATCCGAACATGGCCTGGATTGCCCAAGCCTCAATATTTAGATTCACTCCAAATACGACATCAAGCATCACAAGAATACAGACTACTGCGAGCGGAGCAAAAAACCATAGGAGTCTTGTCTGCGTTTTTTTATCTAACTGTTTCAATTATACAATATCTCTATCTGATGATTTTAAGCTACTTAATGCATTTTTGCTTAGTCCAGTTTCAGGACGGCCAGGAAGGCCTTCTGGGGAACCTCCACCGAGCCGATGCGTTTCATGCGCTTCTTGCCGGCCTTCTGCTTCTCCAGCAGCTTGCGCTTGCGCGAGATATCACCGCCGTAGCACTTGGCCGTCACATCCTTGCGCACCGCCTTGATGGTCTCGCGCGCGATGATCTTCGAGCCGATGGCCGCCTGGATGGCGATGTCGAACTGCTGACGCGGTATCAGCTCCTTCAGTTTCTCGCACATGCGGCGTCCGAACTTCACCGAGTTTGTCTCGTGCGTCAAAGTCGACAACGCATCGACACTCTCGCCGTTCAGCAGGATGTCCAGCTTCACCAGATTCGACTCACGGAAGCCGTTCAGGTGATAGTCAAAGCTGGCGTAACCCTTGGAGATTGATTTCAGCTTATCGTAGAAGTCAATCACGATCTCGCCCAGAGGCATGTCGAAGGTCAGCTCCATGCGGTTGCCCGAGATGTACTCCTGCTTCACCAGTTCGCCGCGCTTGGCCAGACACAGCGTCATGATCGGACCGATGAAATCAGCCTGCGTGATGATGGTGGCACGGATATACGGCTCCTCGATGTAGTCGATCAGCGTAGCCTCCGGCAATCCCGACGGATTATGCACCTCCGTCACGTTGCCCTTCTTGTCATGCACCAGGTACGACACATTAGGCACCGTCGTGATGACGTCCATGTCGAACTCGCGGCCCAGGCGCTCCTGAACGATCTCCATATGGAGCAGACCTAAGAAACCGCAGCGGAAACCGAAACCCAACGCCGCCGACGACTCCGGCTGGAACGTCAGCGAGGCATCGTTGAGCTGCAGCTTCTCCAGCGAGCTCCGCAGGTTCTCGAAATCCTCCGCCTCGATGGGATACACACCCGCGAACACCATAGGCTTCACCTCCTGGAACCCCTCGATGGCCTTGTCGCACGGATTGGCCACATGGGTGATGGTATCGCCCACGCGCACCTCGCGGCTGGTCTTGATGCCCGAGATGATGTAGCCCACATTGCCTGCCGACAGCTGCGCGCGCGGCGACATGTCAAGCTTCAGCACGCCCACCTCGTCGGCGTGGTACTCCTTGCCAGTCGACACGAACTTCACGAAGTCGTCCGTCCTGATGGTGCCGTTCAAGATCTTGAAATAGGCGATGATGCCGCGGAAGGGATTGAACACCGAGTCGAAGATCAGCGCCTGCAGCGGAGCCTCCGGGTCGCCCTTGGGCGCCGGAACGCGCTCCACCACGGCACGCAGTATGTCGTCGACACCCGCGCCCGTCTTGCCGCTGGCACGGATTATGTCCGAACGGTCGCAACCGATCAGCTCGATAATCTCGTCCTCTACCTCCTCGGGCTTGGCGCTGTCAAGGTCGCACTTGTTGATGACCGGGATTATCTCCAGATCATTGTCAACGGCCATGTATAGGTTGGAGATGGTCTGCGCCTGTATGCCCTGCGACGCGTCCACCACCAGCAGGGCGCCCTCGCAGGCCGCGATGCTGCGGGACACCTCGTACGAGAAGTCGACGTGCCCCGGAGTATCGATCAGATTCAATGCATAGTGCTCGCCATCCTGCTCATAATCCATCTGGATGGCGTGACTCTTGATCGTTATGCCGCGCTCGCGCTCCAGATCCATATCGTCCAGCACCTGTGCCTCCATGTCCTTGGCGTCCACCGTGCGGGTACGCTCCAGCAGACGGTCGGCCAGCGTCGACTTGCCATGGTCGATATGCGCGATAATGCAGAAATTCCTAATATTCTTCAATTATCAATCTTCTTAGTTTATTACAACAATATGTTTGGACCCATGACCGGATCCAAACATATCTTTAATTGCTTAACGCATATGCGCCTTAAGTGTTTACGCCAGCGGGCAGCGGGGCTTGATCTGCTTGAAGAAGTCGTTGCCCTTGTTGTCCACCAGGATGAACGCGGGGAAGTCCTCCACCTCGATCTTCCAGATGGCCTCCATACCCAGCTCGGGATACTCCAGAAGCTCGACGTTCTTGATGGAGTTCTGCGCCAGGATGGCAGCTGGACCGCCTATGGAACCCAGATAGAAACCGCCGTGTTTCTTGCATGCGTCGGTGACCTGCTGGCTGCGGTTGCCCTTGGCGATCATCACCATGGAGCCGCCGGCAGCCTGGAACTGGTCCACATACGGATCCATACGGCCTGCCGTCGTGGGACCGAACGATCCGGAGGGCATGCCTTCAGGCTTCTTGGCCGGACCTGCATAGTAGATGGGATGGTCCTTGAGATACTGCGGCATGGGCTCGCCGGCATCAAGACGCTCCTTAATCTTGGCGTGAGCTATGTCACGGCCCACGATGATGGTGCCTTTCAGGCTCAGACGGGTCGATACGGGATACTTGTCCAGGGTCTCCAGGATCTTCTCCATGGGCTGGTCCAGGTCAATCTTCACCACCTCGCCCTCGCCGGCATTGCGGTATTCCTCAGGGATGAGCTCGGCGGGGAACGTGTCGAGCTTCTCCACGAACAGTCCGTCCTTGGTGATCTTGGCCTTCACGTTACGGTCGGCCGAGCAGCTCACGCCCATGCCGACGGGGCAGCTGGCACCGTGGCGCGGCATGCGGATCACGCGTACATCATGGGCGAAGTACTTGCCGCCGAACTGAGCGCCCAGGCCCAGGCAGTGAGCGGCCTCCAGCAACTCCTTCTCCAGCTCAACATCGCGGAAGGCGTGGCCGTACTCGTTGCCCTTGGTGGGCAGGTTGTCGTAGTACTTCACGCTGGCTTTCTTGACAGCGGCCAGGTTGGCCTCGGCCGACGTACCGCCGATCACGAAGGCGATATGGTAGGGAGGACATGCAGCCGTACCCAGGGTCTTCATCTTCTCGATCAGGAACGGAACCAGGGTCTTCTTGTTCAGGATGGCCTTGGTCTCCTGGTAGAGGTATGTCTTGTTGGCCGAACCGCCGCCCTTGGCCACGAACAGGAAGTTGTACTCCATGCCCTCGGTGGCGTGAATCTCGATCTGGGCGGGAAGGTTGCAGCCGGTGTTGACCTCGTCGTACATGGTCAGCGGAGCGTTCTGAGAATAGCGGAGATTGTTCTCCGTATATGTCTTGTACACGCCGTAGCTGATCTTCTCCTCGTCGTCGCACCCGGTCCACACCTGCTGGCCCTTGTAGCCGGCACAGATGCTGGTGCCGGTGTCCTGGCAGAAGGGCAGCACGCCCTTGGATGCCACCTCGGCGTTGCGCAGCATGGTCAGCGCCACGAACTTGTCGTTCTCCGACGCCTCGGGATCCTTCAGGATCTTGGACACCATCTCGTTGTGCTCGCGGCGGAGCAGGAACGAGCAGTCGCGGCTCGCCTCGTTGGCCAGCACGGTCAGGGCCTCCGGGTCGATGACCAGCATCTCGTGGCCACCCCAGTTCTCGACTTTTACATAATCCTTGGTCACCAGACGGTACTCAGTAGTGTCGGGTCCAAGGGGGAACATCTCCTGATAGTGAAAGGGTTTTGTTGGCATGATATCTTAGATTTAATTTCGTTTTCGGGTTCGGAGTGGCGCCGCGTCACCGGTCGCGATGACACAGCATCATGCAAAATTAGTAAAAATTCCTGATTTATACAACGTATACAATATTAATGGCGAAATTCCGCTATTTTTTAAGGAGTATTTAACCCACAACTGCAATAAATTTGTCAGATAGACAAAAAATTTGTAACTTTGCCGCGGATTTTGTGGACAAATTTATTAACAAAATTGCTTGCTGAGATACACAAATGAGAATCAAGAACATAGCACTATGCTGTGCTGTCGGACTTACCGTGATGGTCACGTCTTGTTCGACTCCCAAAGATATTACCTACTTCCAGACACTGAACAACGGTGACCAGATACAGCTACCCGAGGCTCAGGCCATCAAGCTTGTCCCCGAGGACAAAGTCCTGATCCTGGTACACACCACCGACCCTCGATTGAACGCCCAGTTCAACCTGCCGGTACCCACCACGCGCATCAGCTCGCTGACATCCACCAATTCGGTTCAGCAGCAGTATTCGGTCCAGGAAGCCACCCCATATACCGTCGACGCCAACGGCAACATAAATTTCCCTATTCTCGGGAAGCTCCATGTAGCCGGCATGACGGCCGACCAGCTGGCTGCCTACATCCGTGCCGAACTCACCGGCCGGGACCTGGCCAAGGACCCCGTCGTGACTGTTGAGTTCGTCAACATGTCGGTCAACGTGCTGGGCGAAGTCGCCAAGCCGGGACGTGTGGCCATCAAACGCCAGGACTACACAATCCTCGACGCTCTGAGCGACGCTGGCGACCTGACCATCTACGGCATCCGCGAAAACGTCAAGGTTATGCGTACCAAGAACGGTGTCCAGAACGTCTACACCGTCGACCTGACCAAGGGCAAGGAAGTGATGCAAAGCCCAGTATACTACCTGCAGCAGAACGATGTGGTGTACGTGGAACCGAACAACACCAAGAAGAACACCTCCAAACCCTCGGGCAACATCTGGCAGCAGCCCGGCATCTGGATCTCCATGCTCGGTAGCGCCATTTCCATCGCCACTATGATCATCACCCTAACCAAATAAGAATCAAACCAGCACATAATCCAATGAGCAATAACGTAGATGAGTTTGACGATATCGAGCAGCCGTCAAGAAAACATACTGTCAAGCCGCAGGATTTCCTGCTGATGTGCCTCCGATACTGGCCATGGTTCGTACTGTCCATGGTGATATGTCTGGGAACCGCTTACGTGATATTAATGCGCACCGCCCCCAGCTACGAGCGTAACACGCAAATCATGATCCGTATGGACAATCAGGGAAATCCGACATCGTCCAACACCACAATGCTGTTCGAGCTGGGCCTCAACAACAGCTCCACCAACGTCGAGAACGAGGTCGCGATGTTCACCAGTCCCGACCTGATGCTTCGTGCTGTGGAACGTCTGAACCTAAATACAGTATATGCGAAGAAGGGCTTCTTCCGCAATCCCGAGCTGTACGGTGCCACACTCCCTGTCCGCGTGACTTTCAAAGACATACAGCCGGACGCAGTCGTGAAATTCGCAATAAACCTGCAGAAGGGCGGCGATTTCACCATAACCGACATCCATAAGAAGAACCAGGAAACCAAGAAACTGGAGAAGCTCAAAATGAATCCTATCAAGGGACACATCGGCTCTCCGGTCAACACACCGTTCGGCACTGTCACCGTCACCCCCGACAAGGCATACAAGGCCGATGAGAACAAGACCATTCTTGTATCATACGCTCCCGCCCGTATAGTGGCCAAGAAAATGACCACCAACCTGGCCGTAACACCGGACAAGAAGATGAAAAATGTGGTGACCCTGTCGTTCAAGAGTACCTCCATAAAGAAAGCCACCGACGTAGTAAACGCCTTGGTCGACGCCTATAACGAGGAATGGGCCACCGACAAGCGCCTGATGGCCAATGCCACCAGCGAATTCATTGACGAGCGTATCAATGTGCTGCAACAGGAGCTGGGCAATGTTGACGACAACATTTCCGACTTCAAGAGCCGCAACATGGTGCCCGACGTAACCGCCGCCGCAACCCTCTACATGACCGAGGCCTCCAAAGGCGCGGACGAACTCAAGAAACTGCGCAACCAGTACTATATGATAGAGTACCTGCACGACTACCTGCAGAAGAACCAGGGCAACGACAAGCTTCTGCCTACCAATATAGGAATCACTTCCACCGGTCTGAACGAGATGGTCAAGAACTACAACATGGACGTTCTGGACCGCAACTCGTTGCTGATGCACAGCTCGGAGGCCAACCCGATGGTAGCGCAGTACGACAGCCAGATTTCAGCAGCACGTCAGGCACTGGTGGTATCAACGGTCAACGAGATGGCCTCCCTCAAGGAACAGATTGTATCGCAGGAACGCCTCACAGGCCAGAACGAGAACCGTATCGCGTCCAATCCGGTACAGGCCCGTTACCTTCTGAGCGTGGAGCGACAGCAGAAAGTCAAGGAGGAACTCTACCTCTTCCTGCTGCAGAAACGTGAGGAGAACCAGCTGAACCAAGTTGTGGCCACCAGCAACGTACGCACCATCCGCCAGACCGACGGTCCCGACGTTCCCGTGGCTCCACGCAAACCCATAACCATGGCCGTGGCTTTCCTGCTGGGGCTGCTGATTCCGGGCGGAATACTTTATTTGCGAGAGCTCAACATCAACTATGTGCGCGGGCGCAAGGACATCGAGCACTTGTCCATCCCGTTCGTCGGCGAACTCCCCATGAACAACGCAGGCAAGAAATCGTTCAAGGATGTCGGCAAACACAAGGAATACGCAGTCGTTGCCGTTAAGGAGAATTCCCGAAACGCCATTAACGAAGCCTTCCGCGTGGTTCGCGCCAACATCGAGTTCATGGGTGGCCGCAACACCGGATCCAAGGTCATCATGCTTACATCAAGCAACCCCGGATCTGGCAAGACGTTCATTACCTACAACCTGGGCAAGAGCTTCGCAATCAAAGGCAAACGCATAGTGCTGGTGGACCTTGACATGCGCAAGGCATCACTGAGCAAGTATCTGGACAAGAAATCCTATGGTGTCTCCGACTATCTTGCCGGTCGAGTCGGCAACCTGAGCGACATCACGTACCATCCCGAGGATTGTTCCTCCATGAGCATAATTCCTGTAGGTACGGTTCCCCCCAACCCGACGGAACTTCTCTATTCCGAGCGGCTCGAATCCATGTTACAGGAGCTTCGGAATGAATACGACTACATTTTCGTGGATTGTCCGCCTGTCGAGGTTGTGGCCGATGCCTCCATCATTAGCAATTTCGCCGACAGCACCATCTTCGTAGTACGCGCCGGCCTGATGAAACTCGACATGCTCGACACAATCGAGCATCTCTACACCAACGGCAGTCTCCCCAGCATGTCGATGATACTGAACGGCACCATCGATGGGACCGCAAGCTATGGCTACAGGTATGGCTACACCTACGGCTACGGCTCTAAGGGAAGCGGTTACTACCACGAGGACGAATAAGAAACCTTTTATTCAGATAGCGTGTCGGTGCCCCCACTGGTGCGATAATTTAAGGAACTGAGTCTAATTTAAACCATACACCCATGAAAGGCATAGTACTGGCCGGAGGATCGGGCACACGTCTGTACCCCATCACCAAGGGAGTGAGCAAGCAGATGCTGCCCATCTACGACAAGCCGATGATTTATTATCCCATATCGACATTGATGATGTCGGGGATACGCGACATCCTGATTATCTCCACCCCCATGGATCTGCCCGGTTTCCGCCGTCTGCTCGGCGATGGATCCGACTACGGGGTGCGTTTCGAATACGCCGAGCAGCCCAGTCCCGACGGACTGGCCCAGGCATTCATCATCGGCCGTGACTTCATCGGCGACGACTCGGTCTGTCTGGTGCTGGGTGACAACATCTTCCACGGTGCCGGATTTCCTTCCATCCTGGCCGAGGCTGTACGCACGCTGGACCGTGAACAGAAAGCCACGGTTTTCGGATATTGGGTGGATGACCCTGAACGCTACGGAGTGGCCGAATTCGATAAAGATGGCCGTTGCCTGTCCATCGAGGAAAAACCATCGAGCCCCAGGTCCAACTATGCCGTGGTGGGACTATACTTCTACCCAAACGAGGTGGTGCGTGTGGCCACCGAGATCAAGCCCTCGGCCCGTGGCGAGCTGGAAATCACCAGCGTCAACCAGTACTTCCTGGAGCATGACCGTCTCAAGGTAGGCATCCTGCCCCGCGGTTTCGCCTGGCTCGACACCGGCACGCACGATTCGCTGGCCGACGCATCGATCTACGTCGAGGTGCTGGAGAAACGCCAGGGCCTGAAAATCGGATGTCTGGAAGACATAGCATTCCGCAACGGCTGGATTACCCGCGACAAACTTGTGGAAACAGCCAGTCCGATGCTCAAGAACCAATACGGACAATACCTGATGCGCGTGGCCAACGAATATGACAGGGCCAACGCCGATAACAATGACTGAACCTAAGATGAACGTAATTCCGACTGCGATACCGGGAGTCCTGATACTGGAACCGTGCGTCTTCACCGACCCACGTGGATACTTCTTCGAATCGTACAACAGGCGCGAGTTCGACCGTCTGGTCGGTCCAGTGGAATTCGTACAGGACAATGAATCCTGCTCCAGCCGCGGCGTGATGAGGGGACTACATTTCCAGCATCCGCCCCATGCCCAGGCCAAACTGGTGCGTTGCGTGCGCGGACGTGTTCTGGACGTGGCCGTAGACATCCGCAAGGGTTCTCCCTCCTTCGGGCGGCATGTAGCCATTGAGCTCTCCGAGGACAACCACCGCCAGTTCTTCATTCCACGAGGTTTCGCACATGGTTTCGCGGTCCTGAGCGATATCGCCGTCTTCCAATACAAGTGCGACAACTACTACTGTCCCGAAGCCGATGGAGGTATCTCCATATTGGACGGATCACTTGGAATCGACTGGCAGATCGAACCCGGACAGGCGATCCTGTCCGACAAGGACACTCTCCACCCCCTGCTGATGGATTTCGATTCTCCATTCTCAATGGATTAACTCATTCAAGTCATTATTGTTTAGAATATTACGATAATTTAGAATCTCTGCTCCGCATAGACAAATTTGTGTCTGTGCGGATTTTTTTGTAATTTTGTTATCTTTTGTTTAAAACAATTCACCTTGTTATGCGATTGAAGCATCTGATATGCATTTTGTTGATGGGGCTGCTCTGTTTCGGGACAGCCGACATCGTCACGGCCAGCGCAGGCGAGGCTACCTCAGCCACATCCGCAAGCGCCGCCAAGAAAAGCTCGAAATCAAGGAAATCGAGCAAGTCCGGGTCCAAGAAGAAATCCAGCAGATCAAAATCCAAGTCATCCGGGAAGTCCAGGACATCCGGCAAGAAACGATCCCGCTCCAGGAGCGGCAAAAGCAGCAAGAAGCGCACTGGCCGCAATGCAGCCAAGACCAGATATACGGCACCTCCAAAGGAAGTGCCGCAAAACGACCCGCTGACCCTGGCCGTGGACAGCATGCTGAAGAGCCGCATCCCCGCGTCGATGAATCCCGGCGGCCTACGTGTCAACAGCGTCAAGCCCAACAGTGCCGTACGCACCGCGGCCGTCTCGCTTAACGAAAGCTTCACATACCTGCCCGTAACCCGCGGCCTGATCGATACCCTGCAGAACAATGTCCGCGAGGCATTGCCCGACTCAATCTCGGACTACAAGGTGTCCCTGACCGTCAACGGCAAGGCTTTGGCATACTATATCAACCGAATCGACAAGCTTCCCGCCGAATACCGCAAGAATCCGCCCTTCGTCAAGGAGGTCCATCCCATGGCCGACACGCATAAGGGTATGGAGGACGACATAATCGCCCTATGGCACAGTCATGGACGATACTTCAGGAACGGAGCATGGCAATGGCAGCGCGGATTCCTGTTCCAGACAATCGAGGATACATACACCATGAGCTACATACTGCCATACGTGGTACCCATGCTTGAGAATGCCGGAGCATATGTGTTCCTGCCGCGCGAGCGTGACATCAATCCTCACGAGGTAATCGTAGACAACGACATCAATCCCGAAGGCCAGGTCTACTCCCAGACCACATACCGCGAGAACAACGCCTCGCAGTCTTGGGCAACAGGCGAGGGCGAGGGTTTCATCTACGACCTTCCCGACTTCCGCGACACCGAGAATCCCTTCGAGAACGGCACCTACCGCCAGGTGGCAACCGTCGGCAAGAAGGACAAGGCCTCGGTGGCCGGCTGGTTCGCCGATATCCCTGAAAGCGGCGAATATGCCGTCTACGTCAGCTACAAGACACTGCCCAACTCCACCACGGACGCCCACTATACAGTCAACTATTCCGGCGGCAGCAAGGAATTCACCGTCAACCAGAAGATGGGGGGCGGCACATGGATCTACCTGTGCACCGTCCCGCTTGAGAAGGGTTACAGCGACACCGAGCCCGTAGTGACCCTGACCAACGTCACTAACGGCACACCAGGCACGATCGTTACGGCCGACGCGGTCAAAATCGGCGGCGGTATGGGCAACATAGCCCGCTCACCAAACCGCTCGGACATCTATTACGACCCCTCCACGCCCGACAACAAGACCGTTGCCGAAAACACAGAAGAGGAGGATGAAGAGGAAGAAGACGAGGATGACGAGGACGTCAGCGAGGACGACTCCCCCGATAACGAGCAGTCCGAGGCATCCGCCGCCACAAAACCCAAAGGCGCCGCTCCCCGGTTCTCCACATCAGGTATGCCCCGCTTCCTGGAGGGTGCCCGCTACTGGCTGCACTGGGCCGGATTCCCGGAATATGTCTACTCCCCTTACCACGGCACCAACGACTATAAGGACGACTACACCGACCGCGGCCACTGGGTCAACTATCTGGCCGGAGGCTCGCGTGTACTGCCGGGCCGCGACGGCCTGAATCTCCCGGTAGACCTCTCGTTCGCGCTTCACAGCGATGCCGGAAAACGCTCGGACGACTCTTTTGTCGGGACCCTGGGCATATACTTCTCACAGAACGGCGCCAGCTACGCCGACGGGACGCCGCGAATCAACTCGCGAATGCTGACCGACCTGCTGATGGGCCAGATCACCCGCGACATCCGCCGCGAATGGGAACCCAGCTGGACGCGACGCTCCATGTGGGACAAATCCTACCTGGAGGCCCGCGTGCCGGAGGTTCCCGCTTCGCTGATCGAGCTGATGAGCCATCAGAACTTCGCCGACATGCAGTACGGTCTCGACCCCGCGTTCCGCTTCACCGTGGGCCGCGCCATCTACAAGGGTATGGCTCGCTTCCTGGCTCAGCGCAAGGACCGCGAGCTGGTGATACAGCCTCTGCCCGTCAAGGATTTCAGCATCAAGCGCACGCGTCGCGGTCAGTACAGACTCAGCTGGGAACCTACACCCGACAAGCTCGAACCAACGGCTATGCCCACAGAATACGTCATCATGGAACGCTCCGGTTCCGACATGGGCTTCCACAAGATCGGCACTACCCGCAGCACCCATTACGACATCAAGGTTCCTGACAACAACATCCATTCGTTCCGCGTCATCGCCACCAACGCCGGAGGCGCGTCGTTCCCCAGCGAGACCCTGGCGCTCCGCGAGGCCCCCGACAACTCCCTGCCCATACTGGTGGTCAACGGTTTCGACCGCATCTCGGCTCCCGGACATTTCTCGTCCAACGGTACTGCCGGCTTCGATTCCGAGAAGGATTTCGGCGTACCATATATCCGCGACATCTCCTTCACCGGCTATCAGACCGAGTTCCGCCGCAGCGCCGGCGAGGGCTTCGGCCGCAGCGGATCCAATTATGTGACGCAGATCATCGCCGGCAACACCTTCGACTATCCCTTCATGCACGGCCAGGCAATCGCAGATGCCGGACATGGATTCGTATCAACCAGCGCCTCGGCCGTGGAAAAGGGCCATGTCAACATGCAGGACTACCCCGCTGTGGACATGATCCTGGGCAAGCAGAAGGCCACCGTGACCGGCCGCGGCAACCAGGGAGTGCGCTTCCGCGTCCTGTCGCAGGACATGCAGGAGAAGCTCCGCAAGTATTCCGACCGTGGCGGCCGCATCATCATGAGCGGCGAATTCATCAGCTCCGACCTGCAGGGTGTGCAGAGCAGCGCCAACGACCGCGAGTTCGCCCGCGAGGTGCTGGGCCTGACGTCCGGACAGCCCTTCAACGGCACCCAAGGCCGCATCCGCGACTCCAAGGGCAACATCCTGCCGTACTCCTCCACGCTCAACGAGGATATGTACATAGTGGAATGCCCCGATGTCCTGCAGCCTGATTCCAACGCCAGGACCGAGACAATCCTGACTTTCGACAACGGCGACACGGCCGGATTAAACGTGAAACGCGGCAAAAGCCTGATCACCGTCATGTCCGTGCCGTTCGAGGCGATAACCGACGCCGCCGCACGCGACAGGCTGATGAAGCGACTGCTCGACAAGTAACCTCCCTCAACCCAAGAACCTACCACATCATGGACATAGTCAAATTCACAAACGTCAACGACCTCAGGGAGCACATCTTCCGCTCGGCTCCCGAGGAACACATATTGCTGCAGATCAACGACAGGAAAGTCGAGATTCCGGAATCCTCCATACGGCGTATGGAGGAGCTTGCCGGCGACATCGACTCCACGTTGACCTACAGCCACTACCGCGAGCGTATGCCAGACGGCTCCCTTACGGACCATCCAGTGATCGACTACCAGCCGGGGTCCGTGCGCGATGATTTCGATTTCGGGTCACTGGTGATGCTCAACACTGCCGATGTACTGTCGGCCACCGAGGACTTCACCGACGAGGACTCCGCAACTCTGGACGGCGGATGGTACGCGTTGCGACTCCGCATCACCATGGGCAAGATGGTGGTGATGATTCCGGAGTATCTCTACACGGTCAGCAAGGTGGATTTCCGCGACAGCGGCCAGAAACAGCACGACTATGTCAATCCGCGCAACAAGACCTATCAGCGCGAGATGGAGAAGGTCCTGACCGACTATCTTGGCGACATCGGCGGACTGGTCAGCTCCGAACGCGAGGATGTGGACTATGACGCCGAACCCTATCCGGTGGAGGCCTCCGTCGTGATACCCGTGCGCAACCGAATCCGCACCATCCGCGACGCCGTCGAGTCCGCCCTGAGCCAGAAGACGAACTTCAGCTACAACGTAATCGTCGTTGACAATGATTCAACCGACGGCACCTCGGAGTACCTTGACTCCGTACAGGACCCCAGGCTGATCCATATCCGAGTCCGGGATGAGGATAGGCTGGGCATAGGCGGCTGCTGGAACCGCGCCGTCAATGATGACCATTGCGGCCGATTCGCCATCCAGCTGGACTCCGACGACGCCTACGACGGTACAAACTCCGTCCAGGCCATAGTCAACAAGTTCCGCAACGGCAACTACGGCATGGTCATAGGCAGCTACACCATGACTGACCGCGAGTGGAAGGAGATTCCACCAGGAGCCATCACCCATGACGAATGGACCGACCTGAACGGTCCCAACAACGGATTACGCGTCAACGGATTCGGTGCCCCGCGCGCCATCGTGACGTCGCTGGCCCGCCGGTTCCCATTTCCCAACGTGTCGTACGGCGAGGACTACGCGATGGTGCTGCGGATCAGCCGCTCCTACCGGATAGGCCGAATATTCTACCCCATCTATCTATGTCGCCGCTGGGAAGGGAACTCTGACGCTGGTCTCTCCGTGGAGAAGACCAACGCCAACAATGAGTACAAGGACTTCCTTCGTTCCGTCGAGCTGATGGCACGTGTCCGCGAATCCTCGCAGACCGACCCGTCGCATCGTACGGGATGGCAGCTGCTTGGATCAATCCCTACATCGGCAATCGGCGACGATTTCTGGAAAGGAGTGGACGACATGATGGGGATGGACTCCGATGACGATGACCTTGATCTGGATGACTTAGACATAGACGAAGATGAGTAATCCCGCACCAGGCCATGCCCCGAGGCCGTTGAATCTTGAGACGGTAAACACATTGGTGGAATACCAGCTGTCCACGTGGCCCGACGCGCGTCAGCGCTATCTGGACCTGGGCAATGCCCGGCGGCGCCGGCTGGACCTGGGCGACCTCCCGGTCGCCCTGCAGCTCAACCCGGCGCGGATGGTGTCCACCGGCGCCGACGTCAGTAAAGAGGCCATCGGGCGGCGTCCCTGCTTCCTCTGCGCCCATAACCGTCCCAAGGAACAGTGCTCGGCACTGTGGATGCCAGGCTGGGACCTGTGCGTCAATCCCTTCCCGATCCTGCCCATACATTTCACCATCATCGCGACCGCCCACCGCCCGCAGGAGTTCCCGCCCTTCGAGATGGCCGCCATGGCCGAGGCCGCACCGGACCTGGCCATATTCTTCAACGGCGCGCATGCCGGAGCCTCCGCCCCCGACCATATGCACATGCAAGCCGTGCTTAAGTCGGAACTCCCCCTGCTGCGCGTGGCCGAAGTCAACCATCCCTCCTCGCGTCCGGGATTCATGTCATCCGAGGAATTCGGCCTGGACCTGCCGTTTCAGTTCGTCAGCGCCGTCATCACCCCGGACCGCGCCGGTGCCTCCCTGCTGATCGCCATCCAAAACGCTTTCGGCGTGGATGCACACGGCAACCGCGACAACGGCCTGATAAACGCATTCTACTGGATCGGTGCCGACAGGATGCTCCGCGCCATGGTTGTTCCACGCCGTGCCCACCGTCCCGAATCCTATTTCCTGGATGACCCTGGCCGCATTGTGGTTGCTCCCGGCGCAATCGACATGACCGGAATCATCATAACACCGCGTCAGGAGGACTTCGACAAGCTCTCTGAGGAGACCGTCCGCCGGATCTATACCGACGTCGCGTTCGCCCACGCTCTTCCCGATTCCGTAAAACAGCATTTCGGACTATGACCTCAGCCAATAAAACATCACCATGGGCATGGATTCCCTCGCTGTATATCGCCGAGGGAATCCCCAGCTTCGCCGTAACCAGTTTCACGGTCATAATATACACCCAGATGGGTATCGGCCTCAAGGAAATGGCCTTCTACACCGGATGGCTGTATCTGCCCTGGGTCATCAAGCCGTTCTGGAGTCCTTTCATCGACATATTCAAGACCAAGCGCGCGTGGATCCTCTCCATGCAGCTTCTGTTAGGCATCGCCATGGCCGCCGTAGGATTCCTGCTGCCTACACCATTTTTCTTCACATCAACGCTCGTGGTGTTCTGGCTCATGGCGTTCCTCTCCTCCACCCACGACATCGCGGCCGACGGATTCTACATGCTGGCGCTATCGTCGCACCAGCAGGCCGCATTTGTCGGAGTCCGCAACACTTTCTACCGTATCGCCTCCCTCTTCGGCCAAGGCGGTCTGGTCATGATGGCCGGGACACTACAGAAACACGGCATGGCGACCGGTTCCTCCTGGAGCATGGTGTTCATGGTGCTGTCGCTGCTGTTCCTGGCCATCGCGGTCTATGACTTCTTCATTCTGCCCCACAGTCTCAACGACAAGCCTATGCCGGGAGTCACCGCCAGGTCAGTGCTCCGCAACTTCTGCATGACGTTCGTCACGTTCTTCCGCAAGCCCCATATCGTGTCGGCGCTCTGCTTCATGCTGCTGTACCGTCTGCCCGAGGCGCTCTGCCTGAAGCTTACACAGCCCTTCATGCTCGCACCCAGGGCCGAGGGCGGCCTGGGACTATCCACAATCCAGCTTGGTCTGGTCAATGTGTGGGTGGGAGTTCTGGCGTTGCTGGCCGGAGGTATCCTGGGCGGTGTAGCCATAGCCAAGGGCGGATTCCGCAAATGGCTATGGCCTATGGCCCTGTCGCTGACTATGCCTTGCATCTTCTACTGTTTCCTGGCCATGTTCCAGCCCGACAATTTCATCCTGGTATGCGTGGCCGTGGGCATCGAGCAGTTCGGCTACGGTTTCGGATACACCGCCTTCATGATGTTCCTGATCTATTTCAGCAAGGGCCCAAGCGAGACCTCGCACTTCTCCTTCTGCACCGCCTTCGCCTTCCTTGGACTTATGGTTCCAGGCATGTTCGCCGGCTGGGCTTTCGAGTATTTCGGCAATGACAATCTGTTCGGGCTGACGGGTCCGCAAGGGTACGTTAATTTCTTCTGGCTGGTAATGCTGTGCAGCCTCGCCACGTTCGCCGTATGCAAGGCAATAAACGTTGATTCCGAATTCGGCAAAAAGCAGTAACCATGCGCATCACGGAAACCGGCATATGCACTCGGATGACTATCCTGGTCACAGGGTTGTCCCTGTTGCTGTTGATGTCGGCGTGCTCCACCACCAAATTCGTGCCGGAGGGACGCATGCTCCTTGACGATGTCGGAGTCTTGGTCAACGACAGCACCGGAACCTTCACCAGCCGTGAGCTGAAGACGTACCTGCGCCAGCGTCCCAACAACAAGTTCCTGAATCTGACCAGGATGCGCCTCGGCATGTACAATCTCTCCGGTATGGACTCCACCAAGTGGTGGAACAAATGGGTGCGCCGCATGGGCGAACCACCGGTATTGTTCGATGCCGAGGCCACCGAAAACGATGCCCGACAGCTGCTGCGCGCCGCCAACAATGCCGGATTCCTTCATGCCTCGGTCCGAACAGACTCATTCCCCGACCACGACAGGCGTCGGACCAGGCTTAACTACTATGTCGAACTGGGACTGCCACACATCATCAACTCGATTGGCTACAGGTTCCCCAACGATACCGTCCGCCGTATCGTCATGATGGATTCCCTGCGGTTCCCAATCCACGTGGGCGACCGTCTTGACCGCGATATCCTTGAGGAGCAGCGCGACATAATCGCCACCGGAATGCAGAACCGTGGATACTGGGCGTTCGGCAAGGAATATGTAACCTTCGTGGCCGACACCGCTCAGGATTCCAGACTGGTGGACCTGACCATGACTGTCCTTCAGCCCAAGCAGCGACCGGATACCACCGACGCTGTCGCAGCCATCACGGCACGGCACCGCCGCTATATAGTCCGCAACATCTACTACATCCCCGACTTCCAGGGCGCCGACTATCCCGACCCGCGCACCTACCGTGCCAAGGACACAGTCGACTACAAGGGCATAACCATCCTGTACGGCGACAAGCCTTACCTACGTCCGGGCGTACTGGAGGAGAACTGCTACTTCAAGCGCGGCGAGATATTCCGTGCCCACGACCTGAACAACACCTACAGCGCCCTGGGACGGCTGTCGATTCTGAAATTCATCAACATACGCCTGATACCTGTAGGAACCATAGGTCCCGACGGACTGCTGGACATATACATCCTGCTGACTCCGGACCGCAGCCAGTCTTTCTCGCTCGAGGTGGAGGGAACCAACTCCGAGGGCGATTTAGGCGTGGCTCTGGCACTGGGATACACGCACCGCAACGTGGGTCGCGGATCCGAACAGCTCACGGCACGGCTACGAGGCTCATACCAGGCGCTAAACGGTAACCTGGAAGGCTTCATCCACGACCGTTTCATGGAATACGGAGCCGATGTCGCCGTCTCGTTCCCGAAATTCAAGTTCCCGTTCCTGCGCGAAAGCTTCAAGAAGAAAATCCGCGCCACGACCGAGCTGAACCTGAGCCTTAACTATCAGGAACGGCCGGAATACACCCGAATAGTATCCGCGGCAGGATGGAGCTACAAGTGGGCGCGGCGCAACGATCCCTCGCGCTATGTCTGGACGCCGATCGACATATCGTACGTCTACCTTCCGGCCAGCACCAACGACTTCATCGACCAGATCGCTCCCGACAATCCGCTGCTGCGCTACAGCTACGAGGACCACTTCATCATGCGCGCGGGCTTCCAGTTCTACCACAACACCAAACGACCTCCCGTCCCCGGAATGCGCAACACATTGCAGCGCCATGTATTCACCTACCGCGTCAACACCGAGATCGCCGGCAACCTCCTGTTCGCCATCAACTCGATATTCACTCCTCGCCGCAATTTCCATTCCGAGCCTTACAAGGTGTTCGGCATCAGGTACTCGCAGTATTTCCGCGCGGACGGCGATTTCTCCTACATCTGCTCGTTCGACTCGCGCAATGCCCTGGCATGCCATGTCGGACTCGGTGTCGGCGTCCCCTACGCCAACTCCTCGATCATGCCGTTCGAGAAGAGGTTCTACGGCGGCGGAGCCAACGGTGTCCGCGGATGGTCGGTCCGCACACTCGGTCCCGGAAGGTTCCCCTCAACCAACTCCCAGTCGGACTTCATCCATCAGTGCGGCGACATCAGACTGAACCTCAGCGTGGAATACCGTGCCAAGATGTTCTGGGTGGTGGAGGGCGCCCTCTTCATCGACGCCGGCAACATCTGGACCATCCGCGATTACGAGTCACAGCCTCAGGGCGTGTTCCGTTTCAATAACTTCTACAAGGAGATCGCCTTGGCCTACGGCGCGGGCATACGTCTTGATTTCGAATACTTCCTGATTCGTCTGGACCTCGGAATGAAGGCACGCAACCCCGCCATCAACCAGGAGCCCTGGCCGCTGATCCACCCCAACTGGCACCGCGACCACGCTTTCCATTTCTCGATAGGTTATCCCTTCTGATTTGTTATATTGAAAAACATAGAAGATTATGAAGAAATATGCGATATTCGACCTTGACGGCACTTTGCTAAATACAATCGCCGACCTCGGCAACGCCTGCAACCATGCCCTGGAGCGGGCCGGATTCTCGACACATCCCCTCTCGGCCTACAACTACATGGTCGGAAACGGAGTCCGCAAGCTTCTGGAACGTGCCCAACCCGATGCCGGGCCCGACACCCTGGACATGCTGTTCAAATACTTCCGTGAATATTACGACGACCATTGCACCGACATGACCAAGCCCTACGCCGGCATACCCGAGCTGCTGCTGGACCTGCGCGACCGCGATGTCGCACTCGCTGTAACCAGCAACAAGTACCAGGACGCCGTGGAGAAGATCATCGGTCATTACTTCCCGGACATCGAGTTCGCGTGCACTCTGGGCGAGAACGGTGAGCGACCCCGCAAGCCGGACCCAAGCATCGTGTTCGAGGCCTTGAACATCCATCCTTGCCCCAAACACGATGTGCTGTACGTCGGTGACTCAGCCGTGGATATGGAAACCGCTCGCCGTGCCTGCGTTGAGTCCTGCGGTGTCACATGGGGCTTCCGTCCCGTCTCGGAGCTCCAGGCCGCTTATGCCGACAATATCGTGTCCGATCCATCCGAGATCCTAACACTCGCCTTGAAATAGTATTGTTCAGGGCTTGCGCAGCATCAGCAGCGTCCACAGAATGGTGATCAGCGTCACGCCCGTGTCGGCGAAGACCGCTGCCCATAGCGACGCGATGCCGAACGCGCCCAGGGCCATAACCACGGCCTTGACACCGATGGCGAAGCTTATATTCTCCACTACGGTGCGCTGTACCCTGCGCGACAGCCTGATGGCTCGCGGCAGCATCGTCAGGTTGTCGCCCGATATTATCACGTCGGCCGTATCCATTGCCATTCCCGTGCCCATCGTGCCCATTGCCACGCCTATATCGGAGGTGGCTATGGCGGGTGCGTCGTTGATGCCGTCGCCCACGAATGTCGTGGCGCCATCCTTGCGCATGCCGTCAACGATCTTCTGCTTGTCCTGCGGCAGCAGCTCGCCGCGCCATGAGTCGGCACCCACCTCCTTGGCCACACGCTCCACGGCCGGCAGACGGTCGCCGGACAGGACAGTTACCTTGATTCCCATCTTATGCAGCTCGGATATGGCCTCCTTGGCCTCCTCCTTGACCGTATCCAGCAGGTAGATCGAGCCGAGGTATTTCCCATCAACGGCCACGCATATTCTGGATCCGGCCTTGTCCGAAGCGGGGGCGGCTATGTTCAGCGATTCCATCAGTCTGTGCGAGCCCACCACCACCTGACGGCCGTCAATGCGGCCCTGCACGCCATGGTTCACGGCCCTGACGTCCTCCGCCACAGGCACATTCAGCCCATGCACGGCGGCGTAGGCACAGATTGACTTGGCTAGCGGATGCGTGGAATCGGCATCGATAGCGGCGGCATAGGCCACTACCCGGTCATTGTCCGAGCCATCCACATGCTCGATACTGTCGACATGGAATTCACCTGTGGTCAGCGTACCGGTCTTGTCGAACACTACGTTGCGGATTTTACGCATCGCGTCCAGATAAGTCGAGCCTTTGAACAGGAGTCCGATCCGCGAGGCCGTGCCTAGCGAGACGAAATAGCTCAGCGGGATGCTTACAACCAGCGCGCACGGACACGAGCAAACCAGGAACACCAGCGAACGCCGCAGCCATGTCTGCCATACGAACGGCTCGCCGCCTATGGCCAGCGCCAGCCAGGGGAGGAAGAATATGGCCAGCGCCAGGCCGAACACTACCGGCGTGTACCACTTGGTGATGCGGCGCAGCATCGTCTCGGTATGTGACTTGCCGGCCTGGGCATCCTCGATCATCTTCAGGATGCGCGTCATCGACGAGTCGTCGAACGCACGCAGTGTCACTGCTTCGATCGGACGGTCCACCGGAATGATGCCCGACGGCAACTCGTCGCCGGGATGGAAGGCACGCGGCACGGATTCACCAGTTATGGCGGCGGTATCGAATTCGACGGAGCTGTCGCCGCACAGTTCGGCGTCGATAGGAACACGCTCACCCGGCTGCACCAGGATATGCGTCCCGACGGGAAGGTCCTTGGGACTGACTGTCCGTTTACGGCCATCCTCGACCATCGTGGCTGTGTCCGGAATGCGGCCCAGCAGCGATTTGATGCGTCGACGCACGTCATCCGACGCGGTGCCCTCTAACTTCTCACCGAATGAGTAGAACAACAGTACCGCGACTGCCTCGGGGTACTCCCCTATTAGGAAGGCACCAATAGCGGCTGCCACCATCAGCGTGAACTCGTTCATCACGCTTCCGCCCCGCCAGCTCCGGAACATCTCCTTCACTACCGGAATCCCTACCGGCAGGATGGCGATGAGGCTCAGGCTCAGCGAATACCAGTTGACGC
Organism: Bacteroidales bacterium; assembly: GCA_019416425.1. Classification (GTDB taxonomy): domain Bacteria; phylum Bacteroidota; class Bacteroidia; order Bacteroidales; family Muribaculaceae; genus Lepagella. The sequence continues at coordinate 18,937 of DXXK01000078.1, read as the reverse complement.
TCCCGCCAGCCTGCAGCCGACCGAAAATGCCCGTATGTTGCAGGATTATATACGCCACCAGCAGCAGTCCGCTGACCAGTTCCCTTGCGTATGTGTGCAGGACGCCATGCAATCCTTGCTCCTGGTGTTTATGCTCATGTTTATGCTCGTGACAGTGCTTGCATTCGTGTGCCATAATTTCAACGTTTTTTGATTACGTTACAAAATTACAACAATCCGCATGCACATCTTGTGCAGAAACGATTTTTGCGTCTTTTTGTTTGTCCTTACGCCGGGCTTCAGCCTTGTCTGGTGCACTTGGGGCACAGCCCCGATATTATGTATGATATGTTCGCCACCTCGTATCCTTCCGGCAGGGGGGGTGCCGTCACGCGCAGGTCCTCCAGACACATTGTGGCGCCGCAGCGAGTGCAGTGGAAATGCGCGTGGCTGTCCGCCACGTCGTGATGATGCTCGGACGGACAGCATTCATACTTCGGGGTGCCCGTGCCGTCGTCGATCACATGCAGCAGCCCGGCTTCGGCGAATGTTGCCAGCGAGCGGCTGATGGTGGAGCGGTCCACCGTGTCCAGCTCTACCTCAAGCTCCTGCGCCGACACCGGACCGTGATGGCTCAGCAACGCAGTCAGCAGCATGTTGCGGACTGCCGTCGGCCTCACGCCATGGTCCTGAAGTCTCTTTTCTACCATAATCTGAAATCAATGCTTGCATATAAATGAGGACCGCAGCCGACGCCGTGTCAGTTGCGGTCCCGTTATGAGTTGGAAAGGTTTTATCAGATGATACCCTGAGCCAGCATTGCGTCGGCCACTTTCATGAATCCGGCGATGTTGGCGCCCTTCATGTAGTTGATGTAGCCATCGGCCTGACGTCCGTACTGAACGCATGCGGCGTGGATGTTGTTCATCATCTCGTGCAGCTTGCGGTCCACCTCCTCGGCGCTCCACTGCAGGTGCTCGGCATCCTGACTCATTTCCAGACCGGAAACACCTACGCCGCCGGCGTTGACTGCCTTACCGGGAGCATACGGCAGCTTGTTGCTGATGAACGTATCGATGGCTTCGGCCGTACATCCCATGTTCGAGACCTCGGCAACCATCATTACCTTGTTGGCCACGATCTGCTGGGCGTCGGCCTCGCTTACCTCGTTCTGCGTTGCGCACGGCAGGCAGATGTCAACCTTCTGCTCCCAGGGCTTGCGGCCGGGGAAGAATGTCGAGCCGGGGAACTTGTCGGCGTACGGTGCCACGATATCGTTGCCACTGGCACGCAGCTCAAGCATATACTCGATCTTCTCGTCGTTCAGGCCGGCGGGATCGTAGATGTAGCCGTCGGGACCGGAGATGGTCACAACCTTGGCGCCCAGCTCGGTAGCCTTCTTGGCTGCTCCCCATGCAACGTTGCCGAAGCCGGAGATGGCTATGGTCTTGCCCTTGATGTCCTGACCCAGGTCCTTCAGCACGTTGACCGTATAGTACAGTGCGCCGTAACCAGTGGCCTCCGGACGGATACGGCTGCCGCCGAAGCTCAGTCCCTTGCCTGTGAATGTTCCGGTGTTCTCGCGGGCCAGTTTCTTGTACATACCGTACATGTAGCCTACCTCGCGGCCGCCTACGCCGATATCGCCGGCGGGTACGTCGCGGTCCGGACCCAGGTTACGCCACAGCTCCAGAACGAAAGCCTGGCAGAAACGCATGATCTCGCCGTCGCTCTTGCCACGCGGGCTGAAGTCGCTGCCGCCCTTGGCTCCGCCCATGGGCAGCGTGGTCAATGCGTTCTTGAACGTCTGCTCGAAGCCCAGGAACTTCAGGATCGACAGATTCACCGATGCGTGGAAACGGATACCGCCCTTGTACGGGCCAATCGCGTTGTTGAACTGTACGCGGTAGCCGATGTTGTTCTGCACCTCTCCCTTGTCGTCTACCCAGCTTACGCGGAACGTGAAGATGCGGTCGGGCTCTACCATACGCTCGATGATGCGGGCCTTCTCCCACTCGGGATGCTCGTTGTAAACTTCCTCCACGGAAAGCAACACTTCGCGTACTGCCTGGTGGAATTCCTTCTCACCCGGATGGCGTGCCTCGAGGCCAGCCATGATTTCATTGATTTTCATGACAAACTTTAGATTTAAGTTTCTTGGTTTTTCACTTGTATTCGGACCGGTTTCCCTTGCCCGCAACCAGCGAACGGCCTCCGTTCTCTGATTTTGTTGCAAATCTACAAACTTTCCGCCTAACCACCAAACTTTTTTTTATGTTTAATGACATAAAAAAGGCGAGCCTTACGGGCTCGCCTCATTTATTGCACTTGTGATTGATTACTTCTGAGTGAAGATCACGATACGGTTCCAGTCGTTGGTGCTGTAGGGCTGGATCTCGCTGCCATCCCACTTAACAGTCAGACGATCGGCTGCGATGCCGTAGTCATCGGTCAGCGACTTGGCGACTGCCTCGGCACGACGCTGCGACAGCTTCAGGTTGTACTCGGCTGTACCGGTGTTCTTGTCGGCGTAACCTACCACCATTACCTTCTCCTCGGGGTTAGCCTTCAGCCACTCGGCCATGTTGTAGACGTTAACCTCCTCGGTCGGCATGATCTTGGCACTGTTGATCATGAAGCGTACGGTGCTCATCAGCGGTGCGTTCACGCAGTCTTTCTCGACAACCTCGGGACAGGGCAGCTGTGCCTGCAGGGCGGCAACTTCCTGACCGCAAGCCAGCAGCTGGGCGCGCAGGTCGTTGACCTGACCGTTCAGAGCGGCAATCTGCGATACATACTCGCACTCGTTGAACTTGTTCCAGCCACGTCCGCCGATGTTGAAGTTGAAACCACCCATGGCGCTTACCAGAGCGTCGACTGAGCAACCGGATGCTACGTTGTTCCAGTTGTCGCCGTAGAACTGTGCACGGGCCTCTGCGAAGAAGTCAACATACTTGCACAGACGGAAACGGAACTGAATACCGGCCGATACCGGGAGAGTCCACTGTACGCGTTTTGCGTGCATTGCGGGCGAAGCGGCGGGAATCTCACCGAACTTGTGACCCTTGTTCGTGAAGTCCCAGCTTACACCGCCTCCGAGACCGAAGAACGGAATGATGCTGAATACTCGGTTGGGGTTGTAGTTGATCGAGTTCAACATATCCCACAGCATTTCAACCTGAAGGTTGGCGGCCTTCATATGCATGAAGCCCTGACCGAGAGTCTGGCCTGCCTGGGGATAGCCGTAGTGGATGGAGCCACCGATGCCCTTGATGCGGAATCCGATGTAGGGCGATACCCAACGGCCGAAACCTACGCTATATGTTCCGGTCCACAGTGCGCCGTCTACACTCTTGAACTGATCCGCAGCGAGTCCGCGCTCTACCAGAGGCTGGTTACCACCGGCGCTTACCTCGATGAACCAGTTGTTGCGCCAGTTTGAGAAATAGTGGTTCGTGTTGTCACAGGTAAACTCTGTTACCGAAACAGCATCGTCCACGAAAACGTCCTGGGCGGCAGCGGTATTGCATACCATTGCTCCTGCACACAGGGCCATCACGCAGTAAAGATTTTTAGCTTTCATAACACTTGTGATTTTTGGATTGTATTTTTCTTATTTTATCAGTTAAACGTTAAGAACTTTTAATTTGTTTGCACAACCTCCGTTTTTAACGTTTTCGGACAGCCGGTTTTTTAGTTAAACTTAGTTTATAACTCTCTTTAACATCTCTGTTTCAGGACTTTTGGATTTCAGCGTGATTTCGCGCCATCGATGCTGTCGCATCGGCGGTTTTCCAATCATCTATCATCCAATACCTTACACCCGCGCACTCTCGGTACGCAGACTCTGTCATGACAGTAGATGCCATTTCATTTTGCAAAATTACACAATTTTTTATTAAAATCAACAATTACACTCAAAATTATTTAACAATTCTCGCAAAAAGTAGTAACTTTACATCCCGAAATGAAAGATAAGCTGAAAGACAGACGCAGATATATCCTCAGTCTGGAGGACGAAGCCTATCAGCGGACGCGGTTCTCATTCCGCTTCCGTCCTGCCTTCGTATGCCTTGCCGTGGCCCTCGCGGCGGTGGGGCTTCTGGGCCTGGCTATGCTAATGCTGGTGGTCACCCCGCTCAACAGGCTGCTCCCCGATTACCTCACCGATTCACAACGGCTTGCCTCTCAGCAGGCCATCATGCGAGTGGACTCGCTCAACCAGGTTCTGGCCCAGAACCGGGCCTGGCTGCAGAACTTCCAGAAGCTTACCGACATCAACCGGATGCCTGCCGACTCGACACTGTACGCGCGCGACCCCGACGAGTACAATCCCGACTCCATTCCTGACGCCTCGCCGCTGGAGCGCCGTTTCGTAACCGCATTGGAGGAACGCGAGCGATTCAACATCTCCGTACTGGCCCCTCTCGACGCCGACGGAATGATTTTCGTCCCCGTCGCCTCGCAGGTTTACTTTGATGCCAAGGCCCGACAGTCGCAGACCCCTACCGTACTACTCCCCATGGACACCCCCGTGCAGGCCATTGCCGACGGCACGGTCCTGGCCGTGTTCTACAACGCTTCGGGACATAACGTCATGGTGCAGCACGCACGCGGGTTCGTGTCCGGTTATTCACATCTGGGCACCCCCATGGTTGTGGCCGGCGATGATGTCAGTGCCGGTCAGCCTCTGGCCTCCGCACCTGCTCCGGACCGACATGTCGCTCGTTGGATTCAGCTCCGAATATGGCACAACGGCTCATCGCTTATTCCTTATAATGTTATAGGCCGCCAGTGAAGTTGACCCAAGTTTGCTCCAAGTTGCACCCGGTTATTGAATAAATCCCATATTTTTTGTAATTTTGTGGTTTAAATACTCCTTATATTATAGGAGGGATTCCTGCACGGAATGCGCCGCGCCTGGAATCCGGAGACATTTTACCATCAATGGCAACTGAATTACAAGACATTACCATACTGGGCAGTACCGGCAGCATAGGCACCCAGACCCTTGACGTGGTGCGTACGCACGCCGGCCGCTTCCGCGCCCGCATCCTTACCGCCGGACGCAACTGGCGGCTGCTGGCCGAGCAGGCCCGCGGATTCCGCCCGGAACTCGTGGTCATAGCCGACGAGTCGGCCTACACCTCCCTGCGCGACGCGCTGGCGGGAACCGGTATCGAGGTCGCCGCCGGACAGCAGGCCATCATCGACGCCGCCAGCCGTCTGGACCGCGACATCATCGTTGGCGCGATGGTGGGCTACAGCGGCCTGCGTCCCACACTGGCCGCAATCCGCAAGGGCAAGACTATCGCCCTGGCCAACAAGGAGACACTGGTGGCCGGCGGAAGTATCGTCACCGACGCCTGCCGCAGGTTCGGCGCCACCATCCTGCCCGTCGACTCCGAGCATTCCGCGATCTTCCAGTGCCTGCAGGGCGAGGACCACGACGCCATCCGCAAGGTCATGCTCACAGCCAGCGGCGGCCCCTTCCGCACCCTGCCTCGCGACCGGTTCGGCTCCATCACCCCGGCGCAGGCCCTGCGCCATCCCAACTGGGACATGGGCGCTAAGGTCACCATCGACTCCGCATCGATGATGAACAAGGGTTTCGAGATGATCGAGGCACACTGGCTGTTCGACGTCGCCCCCGCCGACATCGAGGTCCTGGTGCATCCCCAGTCGGTGATCCACTCCATGGTGGAGTACCGCGACGGCTCGGTCAAGGCTCAGCTGGGGAACCCCGACATGCGCATGCCCATACGCTACGCCCTGGGCTACCCGGAACGCCTTCCCTCGCCGGCCCCGCGCCTGTCGCTGACGGAATACGGCACGCTGACATTTGAGCAGCCGGACCTCCAGAAGTTCCCCCTGCTGAAGCTGGCCTACGATGTAATCGAGACCGGCGGCAACGCTCCCACCGTTCTGAACGCCGCCAACGAGGTGGCCGTACGCGCCTTCCTCGACAATAAAATCAAATTCACCGACATGCATAGACTTGCAGTCGAGACCCTGTCACAAATTCAAAACACACCGATCGCCACGGCCGACGACATCGCCGACGCCCACCTCCGCGCCTCCGACGCCGCCTCGCAGACCGTGGCACGATGGATCAACTGATTATGGATACATTTCTGATCAAGGCCGCCCAGCTAATCATCGCGCTGGCATTTCTGGTCATCATACATGAGTTCGGACATTTCCTCTTTGCCCGCATCTTCGGCGTCCGCGTCGAGAAATTCTACATCTTCTTCGACCCCTGGATGGAGCTGTTCAAGTGGAAGCCACGCAAGTACGTCGGCGGCTGCGGCAAGACCCGCAAGCTGAAGGGCGCCGATGCCGACCAGACCGAGACTCCCGGCAAGAAGAAGAGAAAGCCCGGTTTCTGGAGCGACACTGAGTACGGTATCGGCTGGCTGCCTCTGGGCGGATACTGCAAGATCTCCGGCATGATCGACGAGTCGATGGATACCGAACAGATGAAGCAGCCGGCCAAGGAATGGGAGTTCCGCAGCAAGCCGGCATGGCAGCGTCTGCTCATCATGATCGCCGGAGTGCTGTTCAACTTCCTGCTGGCAATCGTGATCTATGCCGGTCTGGTCTACGCCCAGGGCGAACAGTACGTTCCCTTCCGCGAGGCCAAGATGGGTATGGCCTACAGCGACGCCGCCCATCGCGCCGGATTCCGCGACGGCGACATACCCCTCCGCGCCGACGGCAAGGAGCTGTCCAATCCCGCCGACGCCATGATGTCCATGGCCCAGGCCAGGAAGGTGACCGTCCTGCGTCAGGGACAGGAGGTGGATGTGCCCATTCCCGCCGATTTCCTGTTCGACCTCGACAACGAGGCCAAGAGCGACACGGCCCTCTTCTCGCTGATGGCCTATCGCTTTCCTGCGCAGATCACCCAGGTTACACCGGGCGAAGGCGCCGCAAAGGCCGGAATCAAGGAGGGCGACCGCATCCTGTCGGTCGACGGCAAGGCCACACCGGACCTCTACTCCTTCCTCCGCACGCTCCGCGGCCATGAGGACCAGGTTGTTCCCGTGGCGCTGACCCGCACCGCCGGAAACCGAACCGATACCATCGTAACCGACGTGAAGCTCTCGTCCGGCTCAAAGATGGGTGTCGGCCTGGAGGTCAACCCCGGCGCATTCTATAAGGTGTCCGAGATCCGCTACAACCTGCTGCAATCCATTCCCCGGGGCATCCAGATGGGGACCGACAAGCTGACGGGGTACGCCAAGTCCATGAAGATGGTCTTCACCAAGGAGGGCGCCAAGTCTCTGGGGGGGTTCGGAACCATCGGCTCCATCTTCCCCTCGTCGTGGAACTGGATCGCGTTCTGGAACATCACGGCCTTCCTCTCCGTGGCCCTGGCGTTCATGAACATCCTCCCCATCCCGGCACTGGACGGCGGGCATGTGCTGTTCCTGCTCTACGAGGTCATCTTCCGCCGCCAGCCCAGCGAGAAGTTCATGGAACGCGCACAGGTGGTCGGCATGGTGCTGCTCATTGCTCTGCTGATTTACGCCAACGGCATGGACATTGTCCGATTATTTAAATAATGAATATGGCACAGAAGATAATAAGACTGAAGCCGGGCAAGGAGGAATCCGTCATCCGGCGTCATCCGTGGATATTCTCGGGGGCCATCGCCTCGCTCCCCTCTGGACTGGAGGAAGGCGAGCTGGTCACCGTGACCGACAGCCGGGGCAAGGTCCTGGGCACCGGACATTACCAGATCGGCAGCATCGCCGTGCGTATGCTGGAGTTCGACAACGATTCGCTGCCCGACGATTTCTTCCAGCAGAGGCTGCAGTCGGCCTATGACCTGCGGCGCAACCTGGGCCTGATCCGTCCCGACAACGATTGCTACCGGCTGGTGCACGGTGAGGGCGACTTCCTGCCGGGCCTGGTCATCGACATCTACGGCGACACCGCCGTGATGCAGGCGCACAGCCCCGGCATGCACTACGCCCGCGGAGAGGTGGCCGAGGCGCTGACCCTGATTCCCGACGCCCGTATCCGCAACGTGTACTATAAGTCGGATACCACTCTTCCCTTCAAGGCCGACCTGGGCCAGGAGAACGGCTATCTGATCGGTCAGTACGACGGCAACATCGCCACGGAGAACGGGCTGATGTTCAACATCGACTGGCTCAAGGGCCAGAAGACCGGTTTCTTCGTCGACCAGCGCGAGAACCGCCGCCTGCTCGAGAAGTTCTCGGCCGGCAAGCGTGTGCTGAACATGTTCTGCTACACCGGCGGCTTCTCGGTCTACGCCATGCGTGGAGGCGCCCTGAGCGTTGATTCCGTCGACTCGTCGGCCAAGGCCGTGGCGCTGACCGACGCCAACATCGCGCTGAACTTTCCCGATGACCCGCGTCATCATTCATACACCGAGGATGCCTTCAAGTTCCTCAACGAAATGGAGCCGGACCGCTACGACCTGATTATACTGGACCCTCCGGCCTTCGCCAAGCACCGGGGCGCCATCAAGAACGGGCTGATCGGCTACCGCCGCCTCAACACCCGCGCCTTCGAGAAGATCAAGCCCGGCGGCATACTGTTCACATTCAGTTGCTCGCAGGCCATCACGCGCGAGATGTTCCGTCTGGCGGTGTTCTCGGCATCGGTCAAGGCCGGCCGCCGCGTCCGCATCCTCCACCAGCTCTCCCAGCCCGCCGACCATCCCATCGACATCGCCCATCCCGAGGGCGAGTACCTCAAGGGCCTCGTCCTGGAGGTGGAGTAATTTGAATTGCGTAGCTCATTACGCATTGGGCATTGCGCATTCAATTATGCATTTTGAATTTTGAATTCTTAATTTGAATGTTATTATGAATAAATTCCTCCCCGCACTGGTGCTTGGCACCGTGGCCGCGCTCCCCGCAAGCGCCGTGGTCGACAAGAACTTCAACTACCACGTCGACCGGTTCGCCGACATCGAGGTTCTCCGATACGAGGTCCCCGAGTTCGACCGCCTCTCCCTGAACCAGAAGATAATGCTCTACTACCTCTCCGAGGCCGCTCAGATGGGCCGCGACATCATCTGGGACCAGAACGGCATGTACAACCTCCAGATCCGCCAGCTCCTGGAGAACATATACGCCAACTACAAGGGCGACCGCGAGGCCAAGGACTTCAAGGCCTTCGAGAAGTACCTGAAGCAGGTATGGTTCGGCAACGGCATACACCATCACTACAGCACCGACAAGTTCGTGCCTGAGTTCTCCGAGGAGTTCTTCGTCGACCAGGTGCACCGTCTCCCCAACGACAAGTTCCCCCTGGAGCCGGGCGAGACGCCCAAGAAGATGCTGGACAAGCTGGTTCCCGTCATCTTCGACCCCTCGGTCATGGCCAAGCGCGTCAACCAGGACGGTACGCAGGATGTGGTGGTGACCAGTGCCGGAAACCTCTACGGCCCCGGCGTGACCCAGGCCGAGGTGGAGGCCTTCTATAATAAGATGAAGGACCCCAGCGACCCCACGCCCGTCAGCTACGGCCTGAACTCCAAGGTGGTCAAGGACTCCGACGGCAAACTGGTCGAGGAACGCTACCACCTGACCGGTCTCTACGGCCCCGCCATCGCCAAGATCATCTACTATCTGGACAAGGCCAAGGAGTATGCCGAGAACGACGCCCAGAAAGCCTACATCACCAAGCTGATCGACTACTACGTCACCGGCGACCTGAAGCTGTTCGACGAGTATTCCATCCTCTGGGCCGAGGACACCAAGAGCGACGTGGACTTCGTGAACGGTTTCATCGAGAGCTACGGCGACCCGCTGGGCATGACCGGCAGCTGGGAGTCGTACGTCAACTTCAGGAACGCCAAGAGCTCCGACCGTACGGAGAAGATATCGTCCAACGCTCAGTACTTCGAGGACCATTCCCCGGTTGACCCGCGCTTCCGCAAACCGCATGTCAAGGGTGTGTCGGCCAAGGTGATCAACGCCGCCATGCTGGCCGGCGACGCCTTCCCCTCCACCGCCATCGGCATCAACCTCCCCAACTCCAACTGGATTCGCGCCGCACACGGCTCCAAGTCGGTGACTATCGAGAACATCACCGAGGCTTACGAGATGGCCTCGCACGGCAACGGCTTCAACGAGGAGTTCGTGATCGACGCCCCCACGCGCAAGATGCTGGACGACTACCTCTACATCACCGATATGCTCCACACCGACCTGCACGAGTGCCTGGGCCACGCCTCCGGCCAGCTGCTGCCCGGCGTGGACGGTGACGCCCTGAAGGAGAACGGCTCCGCGCTGGAGGAGACCCGCGCCGACCTGTTCGCCCTCTACTACCTGGCCGATCCCAAGCTGCAGGAGTTAGGTATCCTGGACAACCCGAACGCTTACCAGGCCGAGTATTATAAGTATATGATGAACGGTCTGATGACCCAGTTGAACCGCATCGAGCCGGGCAAGAACGTCGAGGAGGCGCACATGCGCAACCGTCAGCTCATCGCCAAGTGGGTCATGGACCACGGCAAGAAGAAGGGCAAGGGCGGCAAGAATGTAGTCGAGCTGGTCAAGAAGGGCGGCAAGACCTACGTCAAGATCAACGACTATCCCAAGATGCGCGAGCTGTTCGGCCAGATGCTGGGCGAGATCCAGCGCATCAAGAGCGAAGGCGACTACAAGGGCGGCAACGACCTGATTCAGAAGTATGCGGTCAAGATTGACCCGAAGCTCCATCAGGAGGTCATCAAGCGTTTCTCCACGCTCGACATCCCGCCCTACCGTGGCTTCATCAATCCCGTCTACACCCCCGTTGTAGGCGCCGACGGCAAGATCGCCAATGTCAAGATCAGCTGGCCCGAGACCTACGTCGAGCAGATGCTCCGCCTCTCCAACCAGTACTCCCCCCTCACCGGCAAGGTAAAGCCCGAGTAACATCACTCTGAATAGAACGGGAATAATATCATTCTGAACAAATCAGGCCATGGATCCGAACGTGGATTCATGGCCTGATTTCTGTTTTGCCTGCAGTTTCAATCCATATGCAGCCGCATGGCTTGCGCCGCAATGGACTCCGGCGACAACAGCGGAAGCACCTCCGGACGGTGCTTCAGCACCCGGAACGCCAGCATCTGCGCATCCTCCATATCCACCACCGACTCCGCCAGCCGGACACACTCATCCTCGCTCAGCGCCTCCGGATCCAGCAGCCATGCCGCCAGCAGGTGCGACTCACGAACCTTCCGGTCGGCCCACAGCGCCATAGCCAACTCCTTATTATATCCTGTCTCGCGCCCAAGCGCCGAGATACTCGGCACATCCACGCCGAAGATCATCTCGAAACCCGACCCCGCGCGCCGCAGCACGTCGGCCGTCACCCCGTTCCTCCTCGCAAACATATACTGCTTGATCTCCCTCATCTCCATAATCATGTCCTTTTAATAGTTTCCTTACCAGCTATTACAGTTACAGTTGTTTCGGTTGTTTCAGTTTCCTTTTGCAAAAATACCAATTCCCCCACTCTTTTCCAAATCCTGAAATAGTAGCGCGTCACTCCGAGCCGCGCATCAACTCTGACCAAAGTCCTTATTTTTAGACCAGAGGCCCATAAAGCCAGAGATACCAGAGCCATCCGGACAATAACCCGACCGCTTGCCATGCATCGCAGGCATGTATGGTGGCGCGCAAAGCCGCAAAGGGCTCCGCATCGCTCACGAGGTGGTATTGTGCGAGTCTGGATGGAATAGCCTGCCGTCGCCAAGCTCGCCAAGGGTTATGGATAACCCTGGACGCGGATAGCGCTAAGCCGTCCGGATGGCTTGGCGCACTTGGCGTCTGGAATCCCGATTCCATCGCGCCCTTGGCGGCAGCGGCGACAATCCGGATGGCAGGTAGGCTTTATATCCAATGACCCCTTTGCGGCTTTGCGCGCGCCTCACGTGTCAACCGGATACCGGATGCCGAAGTCCTACCGGCAGTTCCGACCGCTTGCCATGCATCGCATGGCAAACCTTATGTCGAGCGCCCGCTCCCTGCCTTTTTATGCCCGAATGCTGCGTAGCAATTGACTACCGCGTAGCCCTTCTGTCCTTTTGTTCTTCTGTCTAAAAAACATAGACTTCTGTCTAAAAAACCGCGTGGCCCATTATGCATTATGCATTATGCATTCTTCATTTAAACCGATACGCCCCGCGTACCGGTTAATCCCCCTACCTTTGCCCTAAAAAAGCCATGACCCACACCGTTATCCGCGTGGAGTTAGTCAACGCCGGCCTCCACGACTACCGCCTCGACCACGCCGTCACCCCCGATCTCGACCCCCTGGAACCCGTTCCCCTCGCCGCCGACGGCGGCTTCAGCCTCGCCTTCGGCCTGCAGGCCGCCACCCTCCCCGGCTACAGCCTCAGTCCCGACAGCCACCACCGCGTGACCGTCAGCTTCAGCGTCCCCGACAGCGACATGCCCCGCGTCATCGGCTGGTTCACCGGCCACTACGACAACGTCACCCAGCCCGCCTCCGACACGTTGCTCCGCAACGTCAGCGACGCCGTCGACGACGTCCTCAAGGCATACTTCGCCGCCGCTGCTACCCGCAACATCTTCACCGGACCCTTCCGCATCGGCTGGGCCTTCCGCTACAGCGACGGCTCGCGCCGCATGACCCAACCCATGACCCTGATGCAGCCCAACACCCACTCGCCCGTCATGGCCGTCGACTCCTACTCATTCCCCTCCGGTGGTGCCAGCAGCGTCACCGACATCATCAACCGCCCCTGCCGGTTGACCTGCCGCCCATCGGGTGTCATCACCGATGCCGATGTCACCCACATCGACATCATCGGCGCACCGCCGGCGTCGCTGATGCCCTTGCCGTTGCGGTGCACCGGCCTGTACACCGCCGTCGAGGAGGGCACGCGATGCCGAGCATACCGCTACAACGCCCTGGACGACACGGCGGTGCTGGGCAACGCCTCGTTGCAGAACGACCTCCGCATCCTTGCCTCCATCCCCGTGGCGGATTTGAACCCCGAGGCCGAGGCCACGGTGCCTGTTCTGGACGGCGCTTTGGCCAACTGGAAGCTGTTGGACAGGTTCACCACCGGAGGCGGAGGCGGCGGCGACGACCCCGACACGCCCGACGATCCGGAGGATCCGGATCCCTGGGAGCCGTATATCGACAAGATAACGGACCCGCTGGACCTTGGCGACCCGGAGAGCCGCAAATGGCTGCGGCGCGTGATGGTGCGCGGCACCTTCGACCGCAGCGCCCTGCGCATCCGCGTCTACGGATCGCGCCACCGCCAGTCCTGGCGCCTGATCGCCGACGGCACTCATGGCTGGGCCACGGCCCTCGCGGCCGCCGGCTACCGCTGGTTCCGCGTCCGCCTCACCGCCAACCTCCGCCGCTCCGACCGCCTCACCGCCCTCTCCTTCCACGTAACGCGGAAGAAATGAAGAATGCAAAATGCATAATGCATAATTAGCCATCCGGCCTGGCTACCCGACCTGGTTTGTTCTGTGTGCGAGATTCACCTCGCCCGCAGCTTGTCACACATAGTAGCGCGTCACTCCGTGCCGCGCATCAACCCGGACCAAAAGCCTAACAAATCAATTCCGGATGGCCATTACGCATTATGCATTTTTAATTTTTCATTGCGGCATTGCCGCCGCATTACGCATTCTTCATTCTTCATTTAGATGCGCTTGCGCATTTATAACTAAGGTTAAAAACCTTAATTCACATAACTATTGGTGCAACCCGATGTTATTAAGTTAAGCAATATGGATATTGGCAACGGTTTCGTGAGAAAGTGTTGTCAAGAAGTTTAGTTAGATATAGTTTATAGTGGAATCGTGATAGGGCCGCATTGGTTGCGGCCCTATTTTTTATATCCCTTCACTCCGAGCGCGATAGTTACCTAACCAGGCACGTGAGGTGGCGCGCAAAGCCGCAAAGGGCTCCGCATTGTTATCAAAACAGGCGGGAATGGAAATCGGTGCGGCACGCGGTCTGATGGGCTTCCTACCAGCGCCAAGCTCGCGATGGGTTATGGATAACCTGGGACGCGGATAGCGCGAAGTCGGCCATACGCGGATTCCTCGGAGCCGTCCGGACGGCTTGGCGCACTTGGCGTCGGGAATCCCGATTCCATCGCGGCCTTGGCGGCAGCGGCGACACTCCGGATGCTGTGGTAACCAATCATCCAATGACCCCTTTGCGGCTTTGCGCGCGCCCACGAGCCCATCCGGACAACCCATCCGGACAACTGCCTGACTGCAACGCGGGCATGTATGGTGGCGCGCAAAGCCGCAAAGGGCTCCGCATCGTTCACAAGGCAGTACTGCGTGTGTCTGGATGGAATTCTCTGCCGTCGCTGAGCTCGCGATGGGTTATGGATAACCCTGGACGCGGATAGCGCGAAGTCTGCCATACGCGGATTCCTCGGAGCCGTCCGGACGGCTTGGCGCACTTGGCATCGGGAATCCCGATTCCATCGCGGCCTTGGCGGCAGCGTCGACCCTCGGATGGCTGTGGTGACGACCAATCATCCAATGACCCCTTTGCGGCTTTGCGCGCGCCCACGAGTCCACCGGATTACCGGATTTACCTATAGACAACTCCGAGCCGCGCATCAACCCGGACCAAAGTCCTCATGAATCAATTCCGGATGGCCATTGCGCATTACGCATTGAAACCGCGTAGCCCATTATGCATTACGCATTGAAATTACGTAGCCCCTATTCACGTATCTCTTTAATAGAGATACTACATTAATTTATTTCCTTATTTTTCAATATCTTACATGTATACACATCATTCACCGCTCGTATAGCGCCTCAAATTTTTATCTCTACTTACCAACTATATCACAATTTTTTAGTAAATTTGCAGACTGAAATTGTATCTCTTGACAAGAGATACAGAATCCACGCCGTTCCCGGCCAAGGAACGGCCAACCACAAGGAGGGTTCCTGGACAGGCTGCTCCTTGCGATCCGGAGCGCAAGCAGGCGGACGGTTGCACCTGATGGGCGGACACCCTGCCCAAAAGGACGATTTATGCATAGCGCCCTGGCGCTAGCAATGCATAATGAAGAATGCATAATGCATCATTGCCATCCGGACTGTTTGCCCGACCCGCAGGGACATGCCTTCGGCATGTTGACCTCAACCGCCTGCCATGCGACGCATGACAATATGATTAATGGCGCGCAAAGCCGCAAAGGGCTCCGCGTCGTTCTCAAAAAAGATTGCGGTGGAAGTCGGTGCTGCTGGCAGTCTGATGGATTCCGGCCTGCGCCAAGCTCGCTAAGGGTTATGGATAACCCGGGACGCGGATTCCGCTGAGCCGTCCGGATGGTTTTGCGGCCTTGGCATCGGGAATCAAGATTCCATCGCGGCCTTGGCGAGAGCGCCTACATTCCGGATGGCAGATGCACCGGCTCTTATCCATAGACCCTCTTTGCGACTTTGCGCGCGCCCCGAAAGTCAACAATATGACGGGATAAAGCAATTGCAGTGATAATTGACGCGCAGAGATCGCGGAGGCTTACGCAGAGAACCAGGTTGGCGTCCGGATGGCATATGGCTGCGTAGCAATTATGCATTATGCATTTCAATGCGTAGCCAATTATGCATTTTGCATTTTGAATTCTACATTGCGGCCTTGCCGCTCCATTATGCATTATGCATTTTGAATTCTTCATTGCGGCCTTGCCGCTCCATTATGCATTATGCATTCTAAATTCTTAATTTGACACCCTGTGTCCAACTGGTACGCCATACGCACCCGCCAGGACTTCCGCGCCGCGGAAGCCCTCCGCGCCACGTGCGACGACATATACTTCCCCGTCGAGACGGTGACCACCGCCTCCGGCCAACGGCGCCGCCGCGCCGTCATACCCCATGTCGTCTTCATCCGTACCACGGCCCACAACGCCCTGGCGCACGAAGCCGAAGGTCGCCGGAAGCCTGGCGCCATACCCTTCTGGATCTACCGCTACCCCGACAGCAACGAGATCCAGACCATTCCCCAGCGCCAGATGGACCTATTGAAGCTCCTCACCGCCGACGACCCGACCCGCTGCCGCGTGTATAACGTCCACAACTTCCAGCCCACGCAGCGCGTCCGCGTCACCGGCGGCATCTTCGCCGGCTACGAAGGCGCGGTGGTGCGCGTAGCGCGCAACCGCCACGTCGCCGTCCAGATCGAAGGCATCTGCGTCCTCCTCCTCCCCTTCATCCACCCCGACCTCCTCCAGCCCCTCGACTGAAGTCCCTCCGGGCCAATGAAGAATGCATAATACATAATTAACCCAATGCCCAATTAACTGCATAATGTGCTAGGCAATAGTTGTACACCCCCAAGAATAAACCAAATATTTCCTGCAGCATGTCTATAAAAGAATATATAAGTCATCACAAGAATCTTATTCAAATAAGATACTATTTGGCTATATATCCCACACAAGCTAGTAAAATACAGAAGGAATTTCTTACAAGAACGCTAAAATTGGCTGCAAAGCATGTTCCATATTATTCGCAATTGTTAAATGATACTGATATTACAACTGATAACTGTGTTGACGTATTAAAAAATCTTCCTATCACAGAGAAAAAAGAACTTAGAAATAATTCAAGCAGAGTTGCAAAATATGTAGATGAATCCTGGGCCAGTTGGCATAACACCGGAGGGTCTACAGGTTCACCATTAAAATTCCCTATAGGAGGAAACCCCAGATTCAGTCTAAATGGAGAAGCATTTTGTCAAGCATATCTATACAATTGCATGACAGGGTCCATATCACCCCATATATCTTCAGTAGACGGACGTAGGGTATCAGATCAGGCACAAGCAAATAATATATTCTGGGGACTTGATAAACAGAACTTTCCTTATGGAAAAGTTCATTACTCAACAATGTATCTTAATAAAGATACATTTCCATATTATTTAGAAAAACTAAATAATGATAAACCTGAAGTTTTAAGAGGATATCCATCTGGAATATACGAATTAGCAACATATATTCTCAACGCCCATTCAGTGTTGACCTTTATACCAACTGCCATATACCTAACAAGCGAAAACATCCTTGATTATCAGATAGAATTAATTCAACAGGTATTTCAGTGTCCAGTGTGGGGCCAATATGGTCATTCTGAGGCATCCATCTTTGCAATTAGGAAACCTGGGAAAGTCGATACTCCTGTATGCCGATTTACGGGTACACTGAAATCCTGAAAGAAGATGGTACACATGCAAATGTAGGGGAAATAGGAGAAATTGTCGTCACAGGATTCCAATACACAGCTATGCCCTTTATTAGATATAGGACTGGAGATCTTGCCGAGTTCGGAGGTATTGAAAATTCATGCGTAATCCTTAATAAATTATTGGGCAGGTCAAATGATTATATATTGACAACTGATAAGCAACGCATTTATTTAGTTGGATTTATTTTCGGAGGACTCCTTAAAGCATTCAACCATATTGAAGAATGGCAAATTATACAAAATGAGCCCGGTAGTATTAAAGTAAAAATTATTCCATCCAAATCTTTTTCCAACAACTTGGAAAAAGAATTAGTTTCATTCTTTAACTCCAATGGATTTAATATTGAAATAGAATATGTTAACACGATTGAGCATACAAATCGTGGCAAACGTAAGTTTTTAATTCAAAATGTCAAATAAATGAAACTTTGTTGCTTCTTCAACTACGCCCCTCTCTACCGACAACCAATATATGAAGCAATAGATAATTCATTTGATACTCAGTTTCTATTTGGACGTGAAGTTGAGTTTCAAAACAATAGCGGAATAGAGAAATTGGATTATTCAATCTTTAAAAAAAAACCTATTGATTTCAATAATAAAGTATTATTGCATCGCTTTTTATGGAGGACGAAGCTACTCAGTCAACTTTTTAATGGTTATGATACATTTCTAATCACAGGAGATTTATCATTATCATACATTCCATTTATAATAGGGTGTAAAATATTAGGTAAAAAGGTTTATGGTTGGGGACATGGCCTAAAAAAAATAGATGGGAAACTCGGGCCGGTTTCATGGTGGGTATTAAACAACCTCAGTGGATTCTTCAGCTATGGAGAAGGGGGACGCAAACGTCTAATTGAACTCGGATATGACCCTGATAAAGTTTTCACTATTTATAATTCTCTAGGGAAAGAATCTGCACGTTCCAATGCACATCAACTTGAATCGGACATAATAAAATCTCATTTCAATAATACTCTTCCCACTATACTATTTATTGGCAGACTAACTCCTCAAAAAAAACTTCAAGAAATTATAGAAGCCGCCATTATACATCAAAAAAATAATATTTTATACAATATTCTTATTATTGGTGATGGCCCAGAAAAAAGCCATTTGCAAAATTTAGTACATCAAAATGACTTACAGGACCGTATCTGGTTTTACGGTGAATGTTATGATGAGAAGAAACTCAATACCCTTATTTACAACTGCGATTTATGCTGTTCCCCTGGGAACGTTGGTTTAACTGCTCTTCATGCAATGAACTATGGTGTACCAGTTATCTCTCATGATGATTTTGAAACCCAAATGCCTGAGTATGAAACAATAGTACCTGGCAAAACCGGGCTCCTGTTCAAGAAAGACAATTGGCAAGATTTCAGGGACAAAATCGCATACTGGATTAGCAATTTTAATGATAAAACAATTAGGACACAAATACGCAACAATTGTTTTGAAATGATTGACACAAAATGGAATACCCGAAATCAACTCAGAATTCTTAGTGAAGTTTTGAAAAGCGATGTCAAGTAAATATATATTATACGCCAAAAATTTCTCACTCTATTTCGGTGCATCTCTGATTCCTATGATTCTGAGTTTGTTTACGAATCCATGGATCGCACAAAACATGAGTCCTGAAGATTATGCGATAACTGGCTACTATACATCTTTTTCATCACTTATAAGTCCGATTACACTAC
>DXXK01000077.1 GCA_019416425.1 Bacteroidales bacterium | reverse complement strand
ATGCGATCCAGTCCATGTCAGCCACGCGGAAACTCAAAAATATCACATTGATATCATGCCCGATTGAAATTACTACGCATTGCCTCGGTGTCCAGCCATAGCCATGTTCATCGAGCTACCCCTATGAATAATGTAGGTTAAGAATGATACTGAATCCATGCGTAATCAAGACATGAAGTATAGGAATATCATCTTTGATTTTGACGGCACGTTGGTGGATACTGCCGCGTTGATTATCGAGACCATGCACCGGACAATCGATGCACTGAACCTGCCGTATAAAACCGATGCGGAATGCAAGGCGATGATCGGATACAGGCTGGAGGATGTTCCTGCTATACTTTGGCCCGAGGTTCCGAACTTGTCCGAACGGTATGTGACAACCTACCGGGCAATCTTCAACACCATCAAGGACTCATATAAGATTCATTTATATCCGGGGGTCCTTGAAACCCTTGACACGATGCACCGCGATGGAGTCAGAATGGCTATAGCCTCCAGCCGCAGCAAAGCATCATTGCAGGAATACTGTACCGAACTGCATTTAGGAGAATATTTCCAGATGCTGGTTGGTGGAGGTGATGTCAAGAACGGCAAACCCTCGCCCGAACCTGTAAACCACATATTGTCCGCCCAGGGCTGGAACAGCGACGAGACGCTTGTGGTCGGCGACATGAATGTCGACATCCTCATGGGCAAACGCGCCGGAGCTGCCACCAGCGGCGTGACCTACGGCAACGGCTCAGTTGCGGAACTACAGGAAGCCGGCGCCGACTACATCATCTCCGATTTCCCCGCCCTTCTCAGCATCCAACAGCAAGATTCCTGAATATTTTTCATGCAAATAGATTGATTTTTGAAAAAAATATTTATAAATTTGTGTCGTTTTACAAAATCAAATATTTTAAAAGTTTGTAAAACAAGAGCACATGAAATTAATAGATAGACCTCTGTATTTAAATCAATTAGAAGACTTACTTAACACTCCCGATATAAAGATAATAACGGGAATAAGACGTTGTGGCAAATCGAAATTATTGGGCGCATTCGCAAACTATATAGCCAAAACCGATATAACCGCCAACATAATATCCATCGACCTCACAAAAATCAGGTTTGAGCATCTTAAAGAATACCATGCTCTGAATGATTATATTGAGGATAAGTATCGCACAGGAGTCAATAACTACCTGATGATAGATGAGGTGCAGCTATGCGAGAATTTTGAACTCACAATCAACAGTCTTCATTCCGAGGGGAGATACGACATCTATCTAACCGGCTCAAACGCCTTCCTGTTAAGCAGTGACCTCGCGACATTATTTACAGGGCGTCATATGGAGATTCATGTATATCCCTTTAGTTTCAAGGAATATTGCACTTACTTTGAAATCAAAGATAATTATGACGAGCATTTTGATCGTTACATAAGACTCGGAGGTTTGTCCGGCTCATATCCTTATAAGAATGATTCGGACAAGGAGAAATACATTCGCGATGTATATAATACAATACTTATAAGGTACTTAGTAGACAAATATCGTCTTGGTAACGCTACCGTATTAAAGAAAGTGTCCGAATACCTAATGGACAACGTAAGCAATATATCATCGTCAAGGAATATAAGCACAGCTCTTGAAGACGAAGGTTCCGGGACTAACCATATGACGGTAGGCAAATATATCGAACATTTATGCAACGCCTTCGTCTTCTATGAAGCAACGAGATACGATGTAAGAGGCAAGACATATCTTCAATCGCTGAGCAAATACTATCTTGCCGATACCGGCATTAGATTCGCAGTACTGGGCAAGCGTAACATGGACTGGGGACGTATGCTTGAAAATATAGTATTCATCGAGCTTCTGCGTCGCGGTTATGATGTATACGTCGGCAAACTGTATCAGAAGGAGATTGATTTCGTTGCGATGAAATGCAATGAGAAAATCTACATTCAGGTCAGTGATGACATCACAAATGAAGAAACATTCCGCAGGGAAGTCGAACCATTGTTACAGATCCGTGATGCCTATCCCAAGATGCTGCTTGCCCGAACCCGCCATGAGGATAGCGACTATGAAGGAGTCTCAATAGTCGACATTCCCCGCTGGCTAATCGGATAAGAGAGAAACCTGAATAGTCTGGGACTGTATGCATCGGATTCATCCCTATAGATCCCATAACATTGTAAGGCCTCCCTCTTCGGAATGAACCGGTCTGATACGGATATATGGATCGTCAGGATTCCCTCTGAATAGATTCCAATGATAATAGCGGCTTTCCGGTGCATCTTCATCATCACCATCGACTTCAGGCTCTCCGTAGAATTTAGAAATGCCTTCAACTAAAGCCTTAATCGTCTTGGAATCATGCTGACTGGTAATGAAACTAAATCCCCTGTTCATACCGAACTTGACGCCCTCGAACTCAACTATGGCAAACCGGAAACGACCATCCTCCAATTCGATTGTGTCCACCTCCATTATTCCGGCGTTAGACAAGGCCATGAGCACTGTATGCTCATCTTTCTTGCACGATACCCCGAATATTTTAACGCTTGCATCTTGGTCGGCACGTGTATAATCTGCTTCAGCATTTACGACCGAATCCTTCACAGCCTCCTGATGCGTTCCGGAAGGCCTTCCACAAGAACACAATACAAAGGAAGTCAACATTATAATCCCCCATTTATATATTCGTATTCCTCTCATTTTTCCTTACTTATAACTTATAATATGAGTATAATCCCTTTGAGACTCCAAACAATGTTTCCATTGATTAGTCTAAACTTTTATTTTTGAATATTATAATTTGACAATATTCCTAATTCAAGTTGACCTAGGATGTTGTGGGATAATCATTTATAGAGCCTTATCAACTGCTCAAATCTTGGTCTGGCATATCCCAAATCATTAGCGATGTTTGACAAGAGATCATACGCTTCCTGGTTACCTGATGTTTTAATAAGGTCATAACAGGTCAAGAGCAAGAATTCTTTGGCTTTTACCGGTTTTATTGTCAATACAATGTCTGCAAGGGTATCGGCATCCATATACTTCGACATTATTTTAGATAAAGCCACAGGAGAATCCGGAATGCCAAAGAAAACTGCAGCTTGCTTGAAAATCATTATCGGCGCATCATCCATCAGATCATTATTATATCCTCCGAAGAATGAGATCAGACACATCGCAGCTTCACGCTGTTCAAGGGTAAGTTGAGCCTGAATATCCCCTATACTTTCTTCCTGTGACTTAGGCATATTCAAGATTCCATCCTGTTTATTTTCAGGGATGCACTCAATCACATCTTCCTTCTTTTCATTTATTCCCTTGGATTGCTGTTGAGTCTTTACAGGTTTCTTATCGCTCCCTTGCTCTTTATTATTAACCCGGTATAGGAAGTACACACCAAGACCTATCAGAAATGAAGGGCCAATGACACTATCACCCTTGGATGCGGCTCCTAAGAAGCTTAGCAATCCTACCACTAAACATATCCAACCGGCTATTTTCATTTAGCTGAATTTTTAGTATTATCTACTTCATTCTCCTTTTTCTTGGAACATGCCACAGCAATGATTCCTATAAAGATATTGATTAAGGAAAGGCCAAAAGCCCATCCAAACCCGATTTTTCGAGTGCTTCCCCATTTCCCTACCAGCAAAGCAAGGGAAACAGCAACTCATTAGTGTCCACTAAAAAATCATAAGAGTTCCTTGAAATAATTGAAATTCAATCTGTTGTAAGAGATTTTGGAGTCAACGGACTTGAAATTAATTTTGCAGTCAAAATCAGACTGTTATGTTCAAAGACAAGTACGTTTTCGCCCAATTAGTCGAATTCATGGACCGGAACCACTTCAACTATCTTGTAAGGAAGTATGATGGCGATAAGTATGTAAAGAGCTATACATGTTGGAATCAACTACTTACAATGATGTTCGGGCAACTATCAAACCGGGAGAGCCTGCGTGATCTCATCGTTGCTTTGGAAGCCCATGCGTGCAAGGTCTATCACCTCGGAATCGGAAAATCGGTAACGCGGAGCAATCTTAGCAAAGCCAACGAGCAGCGCGACTACCGCATATTCGGGGAGTTCGCCTTCTACATGATAGCGGAAGCCCGCAGGCGGAGAATCCATAAAATCTTCGAACTTGACGGCCATGTCTACGCCTTTGACTCAACTACGATCGACCTCTGTCTATCGGTGTTCGAGTGGGCGAAGTTCCGCAAACATAAGGGCGGCATCAAGATGCACACGCTCTATGATGTGGAGGCACAAGTTCCTGCTTTCGTGCATATTACCGCAGCTAAAATCCACGATTCGAAGGCTATGCCGGAGATTCCGTATGAGCCTGAGGCGCATTATATCTTCGACCGTGGCTACAACGATTTCGGCAATCTGTACACCATTCACCGTATCGGAGCGTTCTTTGTCGTCAGAGCCAAAACCAATGTCAGATTCAAGCCCGAGACCTGGAAACGGCGGTTGCCCGTGAACGTGATTTCCGATGCTGTCGGCCACTTCACGATTTATAAAAGCGCAAAGGATTACCCCGAAAAACTCCGTAAAGTGGTCTGCATCGACCCAGAGGACGGTACCAGATACATCTTCCTGACCAACAATCTCACGACCTCGGCTGAGACAATCGCCGAGCTGTACCGTAACCGTTGGAGCGTGGAACTGTTCTTCAAATGGATTAAGCAGCACCTGCGTATCAAGAGGTTCTGGGGAACATCAGAGAATGCCGTCCGCATCCAAATCTATTGTGCAATAATCACTTATTGCCTTGTCGCAATAGTACAGCACGATATGAAACTGGAGCGAAGCATCTACGAAGTCCTTCAGATTCTCGGAATCTCACTGACCGACAAGACACATCTGCGCGACCTCTTCGACAAATCGAATTTCAAAAATGTCAATGTTCTCTCTGATTCAAGTGAACCAAATTTATTTAATTTTTAACCCCGTCCATTTTTAGTGGACAGTAGTGACAGCAACTAATAAAAGAAATGCTTGATCCATAATTTTCAATTAAATGTTCTATCCTTAATGATGAAAAGCGGAGAAAGGTTAACAATACATTCCGACAAATTACGCAATTTTTAACAATGCCTTTTTGAATTGTTTAAATAGGTCGGACTTCATGTCGACATCTTGAAGAATCAAGTTAAAGTCAGACTCATTCAAGCCTAAATTATCAAAGCTGTTTATTAACTCAGAACCAGAAATGTTGTCGTCACCAGACAATGTATGTCCATTTTTGATCATCTCATTTCTCATAAAAGAATATGCTCTTGTACAACTTGGACAAATCTTTATGAGTTTCTTACACAAACCGATATTAGGATTGCCAATCCTATCATTAGCTTTTATTTCCAATAAATACAATTTCTTATCAATGGCTCTTTTTTCTTCCCCCTGAGTTGAGATTGTCATGATTTGAAACAGGATTCCGGAAGTTTCTTCAAAATTACCCATTTCATAATTTGCACGAGCTTTCACATACGTGGCTTCCAGACAATTCCTACGTGAGAGCACAAGGTCTGCATAACCAACTGCTTCTTCATACTTCCCACTATAAAGGCAAATAATACTATTGAGAAAATTACATGTTATATTGCAATCCTTAATAAGAGGAACTTCTACAGTTTTTCCGATTAGATTATCGTCATCAAGCATTACATCAAACATCTGTTTTGCAAGCAATGCAGCATTACGATAATCTTTTTGCTGGATTTTAGAAAGTGTCATATTTAATAGTGCAAATGAAGCCTGGTCATATTGCTTTTGAGCAATATGTTTATAAACTTCTTTTCCGGATTCCAACTCATCCTGAATCATCACAACATCATTGAACGAATTGGAAAAGGCTTTGATTTCTGGATTGACAGTTATATGATGAGCCATCAGACGATTACTGAGAGTCAGGCCATCAAGTGATCGCATTCTGCTAATTGCTACATAGGCCTGCCCAGCTGCGAATGTACCCCATGAAAGATCAAAATGCATACGGTCAAAGGTCATCCCTTGTGACCGGTGAATTGTTATTGCCCAGGCTAATTTTAAAGGGAATTGACTATATGAACCCACTACTTTAGATTCAATTCGGTGAGTATCACGATTATATATTCTCTCATAGCTTTCCCATGTGGTTCTGCTTACACTAACTTTATTACCATTTTCCAATTGGACTTGAATAACATCGTCATCAAGGCTTATTACTTTAGCTATTGTACCATTAGCACACTTTGCAGAGTAGTCATTCTTGCAGAAAATAACTTGAGCACCAATTTTAAGTCTAAGGCATTCCGGTGCAGGACAATCGCCTGATTTAAACTCTCCAGTTTTGAAACCTTCATATACAACTTCGTCTCCTTCCAATGCATTAAGTTTTATTTCATTAATTCGCTCAGCTTTTTTGTTAAACCCAGTTAGAATAATGGAATAATCCTCCATATAATCAGATGAGGAAACGTGCTCATTGAGAATATCAAGTTCAGCCTGGCCAACTTCCCCAATGCGCATTTTATTCAGAATATCGATAAACATACTGTCAGCTTGCCGATATACTTTCTTAAACTCTATTTTAGGGAGATTCATTCGTTTCAGCACATTAGCTTTGTAGAAGAATGGTGTTCCCATTCCATATAAATCACAAAGCATCTCATCATCCACAGTTCCTTTTTTGACAACTGGAGGAAGTTGAAATAGATCTCCTACAAAAATTATTTGTTTCCCTCCAAATGGCATATTGTTATGGAAAGCAATACGCAGATATCGATCCATACCATCCACCATATCGCTTCGCAACATCGAAGCTTCGTCTACTATAATTGTATCTACATGTCTAAGCAGCTCTTCATTTGAGAATGACACCTGTATTTTAGTATGAGGTCCTATAACCTCCATCGGGAATCCAAAAAATGAATGTACTGTTTGCCCTCCAGCTGCGATAGCCGCTAATCCTGTAGGAGCCAAAACAATAAAGCTCTTATGAATCTCCTTTTGTATACATCGAATGAAAGTAGTCTTACCTGTACCGGCTTTACCGGTAATAAAAAGACAACGATTAGTATTCGCAACAAGGTCAAAAGCCAACTGCTGCTCATAGTTGTCATTGTCTACATGTATGGTATCAAAATTGCTCATATATCAGTTATTTTCTAATGGTTTGTCTATTTATGATTCAAACCATGAAAAGGTTAACAGCATATGAGCAAAAAAGATGCACTATCATAATGCATCTCATATGTCTGAAACTACCAAATAAATCAATCTAAAATTACAAATGCTCCCCAATAGTAAGGATCAGGATATATTTCTTTTACCTTATCCATCGCAATCTTCAAAGACTCATATTGATTATGTCCATTAAACAAGGCTTCATAAAATCTCGTCATCAATATTGCCGTAGAATCATCTGGAACCTGCCATAGACTCATTAGAATTGATTGAACACCTGCTGTCTTGAATGCTCTTTGTAATCCTACAGTAACTCCAAAGTCATTACAAATTCCATTAGCTGTATTACACGCCGATAGCACAACAAGCTTCGAACCGTCCAAATGAAGCGTAGATATATCATATGCTGTTAAAACTCCATCGTTAATGGAGTTTTTAATACATGGCTCTTTTATGTGATTATTTGCACCAGCAAATAACAATCCAGTCCAAGACATAAATACGCTCTCTGATGTGTATGGTGAGACTGATTTGATTTTATTACGCTTTTCTTCCTCATTATTGCGATAATACGAGAATCCATGTGTAGCTACATGAATAATAGATGGGGAATTATAATCTAATGCCCTAAATGCTTCTTCAGAAGCATTTGCTCCTATATATGAAATACACTTCAAATTATACGCGTGAATAATAGATTTAATGGAGTCTACTTCTTGTCTAGAATATTGAAGGCGATTCCATCCATCCCGTGTATCATTATTACATGATGTATGAGAAGAAATTGTAGAAACCTCGTGATATCGCTTGTTACCAGCGTCAACGACCTTAGCAGTAAAATCATAATTAATATCGCCATAAAGTGCAATATCAGAAAATTGACAACCGTGACTGTCCATGTCTCCACTAATGTAACTAGTAGAAGAAACACGTCTCATTTCGAATGAATCTCCAAGTACACAATCCTTGATCCGTAATAACTGATGATTTAATAAAGACAATTCTCCAACTGGAGAAAAGTAAATTCTACGTTTATCTTTAAGATATGGCAGTATCGGTCCCCATATAAGATCACCTATATTTGAATTCTTATACAGTTCATTAATCGATAATTCATCTTTTCGTGCATTGAAAATCATATTAGATAATTCAATTTCGTTACCAATGGTAATAAATATAGGATTGCTGAATTTCTTACATATTATGTATGCCCCAAAGTTACTGTTACTGGGATTCAACAAATCCATATATTGGCAAAACTCTACGGCTATTTCATCCTCTTTTAATGAACTCATCACTGAATTATAATCATTAATCTTATTTAGAACTATAGCATTAGAATTTACTTGCTCAATCAATGACTGTTCTAATCCTGATAATTCATTAATGACATGTCCTTTTTCAGTAGATGTAAGTGAAGACTTTGATAGTTCTCGCTTGAACTTTATATATTTAGAATAATCTGCCTTTACCACAGAATCTGATGATGATGACAGAACCCTATTCAATGCAATCTTATATACCAAAGGTAAAGATTTTGATAGAACACAAGCATTATAACCGCTAATTAAGCTTTCTCTAGTACCAATATTGGGCGCCAAATAATTTGAAGAAATATAGAACTCATAACCATTCTTCTTCCAATAATCTTCCCATTCTTTTTCCGTGAAATTTTTTAGCACGGTTACTAACAAAGACATATTTTTCTTATAATACTCTTGAAAGGTTATCTCTGCATCCAATTTTCTATCAGAAACCAGATACGCTATAGCAAGATTAGAAATTGTTTGAGGTGTTGGATAAGCATCTTTAATCAACTCATAATAATAACAGGCTTCATCTCTTTTATTGTGAAGAAATAAATGGGTAGCATAATTATTACATGCCAAATTATAAGCATTTGATTGTTTAGGAGCATAGTCAATAATTAATTTATAGAAATTTTCAGCAAGAAGATCATATCCAGAATTAGATAATACATTTGCATATCTGCTTAAATAAGACAGTAATCCTATATAAGTATTTCCCTTTGTTACTAAGTTGACGATGTTTTCAAGCATCTCATCTGCATATAAAATTGAATTTTCATTTTCTCCTTTTGCCAAATATATGTCAGATATTTCGCCAAGAGCCTGTATATTATACCATAACCCATCGTTTAATTTACGACTAACAGTATATGAAAGTAAAAACCATGTAATTGCTGAGTCATACTGTTTAAGAATAAAATCAAGTCTTCCTAATCTCATATACAGTTCACACAGCTCTATAGAAGGCTTCTTATAGAATTCTTGCATATTAGAAACCTCACATGCTTTGCGTAAAAGATATGCGGATTTATTTATATCATCTAATGTATATCTATCTTCTATATAAAAGACATTTCTCAAATATTGAGCAATATCTGATATGGATGCAATAGAGTCTATATCTTCATAATAAACCTCATTATCTACTTTGAAAAGATTCAGTGATGATGTGAGAGAAACACCATCCTTATCAATTGATGCTTTAATAAGTCTAAGACTTTTTGGACGGATTGTGTCATAAGATATAATCTGCCCTTGATACTGAATACTATCAATTAATGATTGTAAATGGTTTATTAAAATTGAATCAACAGTACAATCATTGCTATTTATCCAATTAAGGTGCTTTTTTGAAATAATACCATTTCCTGAACGTGCAGCTAATGCTCCTAGAATATAGTGAAGCCTTCCAATATCTCTATTGGTATAATCCTTAGTATAAGCAAATCGGTTAGCTTCATCATCAATAAGTAATGCCTTACGGGCATAATATTCTGCTTTATTTCGATCTATGAACATTTTCTTAGTCGAAAATATATTTGCCAAATATAGAAAGACTTCAAGCCTATTTTGATTGAATTGAGCTTGCTTTTCTAAAAATGGAATGGCAGAAAGATAATCTTTTTGACGTAGATACCATGCACTAATTATTCCGTAATAATGATATTTATTTATGATTGTTTCATTATTAAACTCTGACTCTTTAGGCGAAATATATTCAAACGCCTCTACAAATTTTCCTTCACGTATTAAGCTGTCTGCATGATTTAAGAACGCATTTGTAGATTTCGAATATACAAATTGCGAACTTATCAAACAACAAAACACAATAAAAAACAATCTCATTATACTACTAAATTTCTTTAAGCAACTTAGACACTTTATTATGCATTGCTTTTGAATTGGAATCTTTCTGATTCAATATTTCAGTTAAAATCAATTTCGCCTTATCCTTCTCATAGTCCTCCAGATATCCAATAGCTAGATACCATCCAATGTAAGGGGCGTAATCAGTGTAATCATTATATGTTTCTTGATTGGACATTTCCCATAATTCTGATAGACGTTTTGTTGTAGATGGCAATTCTTTGCATTTCTCCACATTGTCAAATAACGCCCGAAGTTCTTCTTCTACAGTAGAATCAGTGTTGCCACGAACTATTGTTTCCATTGGGAAAACCGTAGAATACTTCATTCCAAGTCGTGTTGTATCATAATAATCGTATCCCTTGTAACTGGCAAAGAGTATTACAGCCACAGATGCTGCTACTGAAAGCCAAGTTAATGGCTTTCTAAATATTATTCTTGGAGAGTGTAGCAAGGATATTACTTTTACTTCTGGCACCTCCTTTAATTCTTGAATGAGTTCATTATCTATCTGAGCCATACCTTTAACAAGTCTTGCCTGAACAATCGCGTCTTGCTTTAACTGCTCATCGGATACTATATCAGTAAGAAATTTTGTTTCTTCCTGAGCATTCATCTGACCCTTTAGATATCGCGAAATACGTTCATCTCGATCTATCATAGATTGTATGTCTTTTTCCATATGCTCAATCTTATAAAATTTTATGAAGCATCTCACTGAATCGCTTTTTGAACTTATCGCAACAACGATGCTTTGTCACCTTAACAGTATTCTCATTAGAATATCCATATCTTTCAGCTAAATCTTTCATTGAAAGGCCATCCCTGTAGAATCCCCAGAGAAGTTCATTACAAGGAGATGGTAGATTTCTAACAATATTCCTAACCAGAGCCTCCTTTTGTTCAATAATACCATCTTCGTCATCAAATAACAATATACTATTTATCTTACTTTCAAGAAATGTATCTGATTTGGATGCATCATCAATAGGTGCATGAATGTATTTACTATTTATGCGTAATAACTCCATTGCCTTATTTCTACATATAGCCATAAAATATGTAGAAACAGAGGAGGTTAAATTATCAAGTTTTCCTTCTTTAGCATTTTGATATAGTATGACAAAAGATTCTTGAAATATATCTTCACATACATCTTTAGATACAGAAAAGTTGTGTTGCAGATAAGCAATAGTCCTGCCCCTCTGAGATTTAATGAACACATCCAATACAGTATTAGAATACTTACTCATCATTCCTGTCCTCACGTGCTATTCACTAATTTCTATGACTGGATTTTGACGAATCAGCCGTGAATCCCGTGACATTAGAGCTATTATATCATCATACCATCGTCCTCGCCATACAATACTATTGCGTGATTGCAACACTTTATTGGTATAATAGGAAAGAGAACCATAATATTTACCATCACACCTGATTTCATTGTTCATCTGATATGAACGACACGCCTCAATTATGCATATATCACTCATATTGTTAGATTTTTCGACACGAATTCTTCCTCTTTTATCAATCTTAGGAACAAATTTTAATCCTCTTTTAGAAAATCCACTGTTTGTTCCACGGACAAATACAGAATCTTCGTTTTCCTCACCACGATATGATGTTCCAGCATGACATGCATCAATAACTACAGTTAAATATCCTTTTCTACCAATTTTAGTACGTATTGCACTCATAAATTGGTTTAGCTCATCATCAATAATATGATTTGCTCCTGTGTATATATTCTTTACATAAACTTTTTGTGCATCAATAGGGACAATGGCTTCATCCCATCCATCGGGTTCATCTCCATTCAAATCTTCTACAGGTTGCCCATGGCATGAAAAATGTAAATATACCATATCTCCACGTTTGCACAAAGAACTGAACGTAGATAGTTGCTTACGGATATTTGATGCTGTTGCTTGTTGATTAGTTAAAGAAATGACTTTAAAACCATGTTTTCTCAAAGTAGGTGTTAATAAAGCTACATCGTTAGCTCCATGTATATTATCCCATTCATTATCACTATTGTTTGTATTAATCTGATACTTGGATATACCGACTAAGAGTGCACGTTTCCCCTCGGCATGAACACAGCACACACCAAGTAAGGTTAGAAACGCTATAACAATCCATTTTTTCATTTCATATAAATTGAATGGAATAATCGTCCTTACAAAATTACAATTTTTTTTGTGAAATAAATAACTTCGATTCATAAAAACTGAATAAAAAAAGAGCAGTCGTGAGGCTACTCTTTCCGACCGGGCGGAACCGATCCCTAAAATCGTTGCTCGCGCAAGCGAAGTATTTCTTTCAAGGGGAAACTACCCTCTGTGGATGCAAAGATAATAAACTTTTCTTGCTTTCACAAAATTTGAACGCCAAATTTATCAAAATAGTTTATCTTTCAGTGATTTTCATAGAATACTCGAATCATAATTCAAATGAAATTGTTTAAACTACTTCAAAATATGAAAGTCCGGCTCCGCGCCGGACTTTCATTATTGGATTACTCAGTCATCAGTGACTGGCACTTCTTACCTCGTCACTATGACCTCGTACCTCGTCACTGTGACTTCTGACTTGGGGATTACTCGTCGGTCTGGGTCTCGGCGTACTCCTTCAGGAGCTTCTCCTGGACGTCGCCGGGTACCAGCTCGTAGCTGGAGAAGTTCATCGAGAACGAGCTGCGGCCACCGGTGATGGAGCTCAGCGACGTGGAGTAGCTGGACATCTCCTTCAACGGAACCTTGGCGTTCAGTTTCTCGATACCGTTCTCCGAAGCCATACCCATGATGATGGCGCGGCGTCCCTGCAGGTCGCTCATCACGTCACCCATCGTGTCGCCGGGGGTCAGTACCTCTACATCATATACCGGTTCCAGAATCTTCGGGTTGGCCTGCTTGAAGGCCTGGCTGAAGGCGTTACGGCCTGCCAGACGGAACGAGATCTCGTTCGAGTCAACCGGGTGCATCTTGCCGTCGTAGATCATGACGCGGACGTCACGGGCATACGATCCGGTCAACGGACCCTGCTCCATGCGGTCCATCAGACCCTTCACGATCGCCGGGATGAAACGGGCGTCGATGGCACCGCCGACGATACAGTTGTAGACAACCAGCTTGCCGCCCCACTCCAACGGAATCTCCTGCTTGTCGCGGACGTTCAGCTTGTACTCCTGGTTGCCGAACTTGTAGGTGTCGGGCTCGGGCATACCCTCGGTGTAGGGCTCGATGATCAGGTGAACCTCGCCGAACTGACCCGAACCGCCAGACTGCTTCTTGTGACGATAGTCGGCACGGGCTGCCTTCGTGATGGTCTCGCGGTAAGGAATCTTCTGCTCGAAGAAGTCAACGGGAAGCTTCTCGTTGTTCTCGATACGCCACTTCAGCGTACGCAGGTGGAACTCGCCCTGACCCTTGATCAGAGTCTGCTTCAGCTCCTTGCTCTGCTCGATGATCCATGTGGGATCCTCCTCGTGCATACGGGTCAGGATGGCCATCATCTTCTCCGAGTCGGACTCGGTCTTGGGCTTGATTGCACGCACGTACTTGGGCGCGGGATACTTGATGAAATCGAACTGCCAGTCGCAGCCCTTCTCATCCAGAGTGTTGCCCGTGCGGACATCCTTCAGCTTCACGGCGGCGCCTATGTCACCGGCCTGCAGTTCCTCGATGGGATTACGCAGCTGACCGCAGACGGTGAAGATCTGAGCCAGACGCTCCTTGCCGCCACGGGTCACGTTCTCCAGGTCGGCACCGGCCTTGAGCGTACCGCTCATCACCTTGAAGTAGGAAACCTCGCCGATATGCGGCTCGACGCTGGTCTTGAAGAAGAATACGGAAACAGGGCCGTTGGCGTCGGGAGCCACAGGCTGGCCGGCGGTATTCTCCGGAGCAGGCATCTCGTCCACGAAGGGACATACGTTGCCCAGGAACTCCATGATGCGGCGAACGCCCATATCCTTCAGCGCGCTCAGCACCACCACAGGATAGATGGAACGGCTCACCAGCCCCTTGCGGATACCCTCGCGCAGGTCATCCTCGGTCAGAGGCTGGTCGTCGAAGAACTTCTCCATCAGGCTCTCGTCGTTCTCGGCGGCGGCCTCTTTCAGGGCATTGTGCAGCTCCAGTGCCTTGTCCATCTGGTCGGCGGGAATCTCGCTGATGGTGGGCACGCCACCGTCCGGACCCCACTCGTACTTCTTCATCAGCAGCACGTCGATCATGGAGTGAAAACCGGGGCCGCTCTCCAGCGGGTACTGGATCTGGATCACGCGCTGTCCGAAATGCTCGCGCAGCTGCTCCAGCGCGTTGTCGTAATCAGCCTTCTCGGCGTCCATCTGGTTGAGTGCGAACACCACCGGCTTGTTCAGCTTGGCGGTGGTACGGAATATATTCTGTGTGCCTACCTCGACACCATACTCTGCATCGACGACAATCAGACCCAGGTCGCATACACCCAGCGCGGTGTAGGCGTTGCCGACGAAGTCATCGGATCCCGGGCAGTCGATGAAATTAAGCTTCTTACCGTTGAATTCGGCGTTGAACACGGTCGAGAACACCGAATAGCCATACTCTTTCTCTACGGGGAAATAGTCCGAGATTGTGTTTCCGGCCTCAATGGTTCCACGGCGTTTCGTTACTCCACACTCGTAGACCATTGACTCCGCGAGTGTGGTTTTTCCCGAGCCCTTCGATCCCAGAAGGGCTATGTTCTTAATTTCATTTGTCTTGTAAATCTTCATAGATATAGAGATTTTTATTAGGTTTTCGTACGCGGGTGCAGTTGTTAGAAGAGAGGGACTGCTACGCTTGCAGGCTCCAAAGTTAGCAAAAATTTGCAAATTTCGGTCATTCTGATTGTATGTTGTTCAACATATTTTTCCAATAATTGCAAATT
>DXXK01000076.1 GCA_019416425.1 Bacteroidales bacterium | reverse complement strand
CAGGCCGGAGCAGCCGCTGAATGTATAATCGCCTATTGACATGACAGAGTTGGGGATGACATACTCGCCTTCAAGTGAAAGAGGCGCAAAATATATGGCGTTCTTCTCAGGTCCGTAAATAAAGCCGTCCTCGACTATGGCACCTTCTCTTGGATATTGAATTGTAGTCCCTTTGCTGAACGGATCAGATAATCCGGAAGGGTATGCCGATTTCCTCAGGCCGGTGCAGCCGTTAAAAGTATTCCCATAGATTGAGGTGACGGAGTTGGGGATGATCACCGAGGTCAGGCCGGAGCAGCCGGAAAAGGCCTCTTCTCCAATCGAGGTGACGGAGTTGGGAATGGTCACCGAGGTCAGGCCGGAGCACTTTTAAAAGGTACCAAAGCCAATCGAGGTTACGGAGTTGGGGATGGTAACCGAGGTCAGGCTGGAGCAACCATAAAAAGCATTCACACCTATTGAGTTGACGGAGTTGGGGATGGTAACCGAGGTCAGGCCGGAGCAGTTGGAGAACGCAGATCTGCCGATTTCGGTGACGGAGTTGGGAATGGTCACCGAGGTCAGGCGTGAGCAGTAGGTAAAGGCCTTTTCTCCAATCGAGGTGACGGAAAACTCGATATCTCCATCCTTGGCATCAGATGGAATCACCAACGCCCCGGAAACTATATTGCCTGCATTATCCCCTCTGCCGTCTTTCGTCTTGCAGGTCTTGGCGTCCTCGTCGATGACGGTGTAGGTCAGCGTCTGCCCTTCGTACTCGTAGGTGAAGTCGCGGGCTATGCCCGGCAATGCCAGTAGCACTCCGAGCATGATAAGTAAGAATTTCTTCATTGCTGTTTGATTGATTGTTATTGTTTGTCTTGTTTTCAGAATCCGAAGAATATCACGGCCGAGCCGTACGAACGGTAATGCGCGCCGATGTATCGGTTTCGGACAGACGGGTCTGTCACCGGCACCGGCGAGAATGTGTATCGACCTTTACTTTCAGAATCATCGGACGAGGGGCGGAAATCTCCGTGCTTTTCAAAAATGTCCACTACTGTGCCGTTTTCAATGGCAAGTACATACCTCGCCTGGTTGGCTTTGGCAAGCTGCTCGTCGCTTAGGAGCCATGAGCGCCGGACGGCGTCGTAAGTCAGCATACCGTCCGCCTTGGTCTTTGTAATCACGACCCCGATTGCCTTTTCATTGGATGGAATCGAGTTCTCCATTATTATTGTTGCCCTTGGACCCTCTTCTTAGGCAAAGATCAGTTTATACGAAAAAAGCGTGAGAGCCGTATCAGATGCTCGTCCCGCAATTCGAGGCTCTGGCATGTGCCCATCCAAGTGGAACGAGCAACGCGGAGCCTCACGCCGTATGATAGCGGGACAGGGCGTATGCTCGCGCATACACCTGTGCCGATGGTTATCATACCCGAAAGGCGCCTATCGTTGCCGTGTCCCTGACTCGGATTTGAAACTGCCAGATTTCGAATTGCCAAGAACAAGCGCGATAAACGCTTTTTATTTATATGTCATTTGCACCCGCCGCCTCGCCCATATCGGACTCCGCGGCGATATGCCGTTGCAAAGTTAATAAAAAAATCAATAGAACGCACCATCTATTATGTCTTCTTTACGTTTTTAACATGCCTGCCGCCCTACTTGCCGACGGTCACCGACATATGGTCTGCAAACGGATAATGATAATGGATGCATCCGGCACTGCCCTGGCGATTTGATATCCCGATATTCTTATATTGAAGTTGTTTAAACTAATTTTTATGGTAAGATTTATTAAGGTTGGCCTAAAGGCCAAAGCCATCCGGGTGACTGCCACCGAGCGCACCGAGGCCATGACCCGCTTTGCGGCGCGCCCCGAAAGTCATCTGCATGACGGGATAAAGCAATAGCATATGCCTTGGCTGAACCGGCAAGGCACGTGTGGTGGCGCGCAAAGCCGCAAAGGGCTCCGCGTCGTTCTCAAAAAACTGCACCAGTCCGGATGGCCTTATGTCGAGCTTGAGCTCCATGATCCTCCCCTTATGGAAATTTCTGCGTAGCCTTATGTCAACTTATGTGCTTATGTCCTTTATATACTGTGGCAAAATCACAGATATATACTGTGGCAAAATCACAGACAATATGCACAAATTCTTTATGCGCTTCCTATGTACGACTTCATTATTTATTTCAAGGTGTATCTATCGCCGACACACCGTCAAAATTCATTTTTTCGACATTTGTTTGCTTGTTTAATGATAAATGACTAATTTTGTAGGTGATTCGCACTAATTTAAACAGAGATTTTACCACACATGCGATATATATCTAAAACCCTGGGCTTCGCATTGGTTGCCTTAATGACGTTGTTCGCATCCTGCAACGAGGAGAGCAATGTCACCCCTTACGTAGACTACGGCACGTTCGCGATTACGAAATTTGCACTGCGCTCCAACAAGCTGACGTCGGGAGCCGACTCGGTGTACTTCACGATCGACCTGGAACGCGGAGTGATCTACAACGCCGACTCGCTGAAGCCGGGCGCCCAGATCAACAAGCTGGTTACCGACATCACCTACCGCGGCACCATGGACAGCGTGCTGGTGATCATGGAGGGAGGCACGACCCGCACCGAACGACTTGACTACAAGGCCAATCCCACGGACTCCATCGACTACACAGGCCGGGTGACCATCCTGCTGAAATCGGGAACGATGGAGAAGAAATACGACGTCAAGCTTAACGTCCACAAGGAGTACGCCGACTCGTTGTGCTGGAGCGAGACGGCTGTGCGCCGCCTCCCCTCGCAGCGTCCGGCCCCGCTGGCCCAGAAGACCGTAATGATCAAGGATCCGACAGCGTTGTCGCTGATCCGGGAGGCCGACGGCCAGTACACCGCGGCCTTCTCCAACGATGCCTTCGCCTCCGACATCAAGCGGCAGACAGTCCACTATCCCTTCACTCCACGCATCGAGTCGCTGACAGCGGCCGACGGCTTGCTGTACCTACTCGACACGGACAACAACCTGTGGCGCAGCGACGACCAGGGTGAATCATGGACCGGCACCGGCCATGTGTGGGACAACATCATCGGCGCATACCTGAGCACCATCATTGGTATCCGCACTCAGGACGGCAAGCATATGTTCGCGCAGTATCCCAGACTCAACCTGAACGAGAAGGAGCTACCCGCCGACTTTCCACTGAGCGGATTCTCCAACTTCGTGACCCTGCAGAACAAGTGGACGCTGTCGCCCGTGGCATTCTTCGCCGGCGGCCTGAAGTCCGACAACACTCTGAGCGGTGCCACATGGGCCTTCGACGGCAGCGAATGGATCATCCTGAACGACGACAACGACCTGCCCGCCATGGAGCAGCCCTCCATCATCCCCTACTACTATTACCGCAAATCGCTGTCAGGCCAGAGCTACAACGAGTTCAAGGTATGGATGCTGATCGGCGGCCGCGAGGCGAGCAACACGCTGAACCGTACGGTCTACATATCGTACGACAACGGCGTGAACTGGCAGAAGGCCTCCACCCAGATGCAGCTGCCCGAGGCCATTCCGGCGATGTGGGGCTGCGACAATATCGTGGTTTCGGAGAAGAAGTCGGCCAACCTGTCCGACAACTGGACCGTCACGCCTGTCAGCAACAGGCCGCAGCGCATGGGCTACGAGGTTAACGGCGACATCATCAGCTGGGACTGCCCCTACATCTACCTGATCGGCGGCTACGGTCCCGACGGCAAGCTCTACGACACGATCTGGCGCGGAGTGCTGACACGCATGACATTCGTACCAATCATCTGACAACACCGCAGGATGCTCAGGAAATTAGCTGTAATATACCTCTTGCTGACCGGCACGGTTTCGCTCCGCGCCCAGGAAGACTACCGCTTCGACATCGGCGGCGGCATCGGCATGACCGGCTACCTGGGCGACGCCAACAACGCCAACCTGTGGCAGAATCCCGGCTGGAACGCCGAGATCCTGTTCCGTTACATACTGAACCCCCGGTTCAATTTCAAGACCAACTTCTACGTCGGCTCGCTTCGGGGCAACTCGGCGCAGATGACTAACGTGTTTCCGACGCACGAGACGTACAGGTTCTCGTCCACGTTCTATGAGCTGGGCGAGACCGTGGAGTTTCACTTCCTCAACTACGGCATGGGCGAGACCTACCGCAAGCTGAAGCGCTGGACGCCGTACATCGTGGCGGGCATAAGCGCGGTGGCCTACAGCGCGGAGGGCAAGACCGGCATGTCGCTGGCAATTCCACTGGGCTTCGGCTTCAAGTACAAGCCATCGCTACGGTGGAACCTGGGACTGGAGTTCCTGATGAAAAAAACTCTGACCGACAAGCTGGACGGCCCGGCGCTGGACGACCCCCAGGGCATCAAGTCGGCGTTCATGAAGAACACGGACTGGTACAGCACGCTGACCTTTACGGTGAGCTACGAGTTCAGCAAGCGGTGCGCGGCCTGCAACTACCACAGGCCAAAGAAGATGTACAAATAGACAACAACGACATGGAGCATAAGATCACCATACCGGGCATCGAGCCTGAATCCCTTCCCCGTCACGTTGCCATCATCATGGACGGCAACGGGCGCTGGGCGCGCCGACGGCTGCAGCAACGCAGCGTGGGTCACTCGGAAGGCGTCAATTCGGTGAACCGGATCACGCGATTCGCCTCCGACCTTGGCATAGGCTACCTGAGCCTCTACGCCTTCAGTACGGAAAACTGGAACCGGCCCGCCGACGAGGTGGACACGCTGATGCACCTGATCGGCGAGACCATCCTGCACGAGGCACCCGAACTGCGCGCCAACAACGTACACATCAACCTGGTGGGCGACATCGGCCGACTGCCCGAAAGCGTTCAGCGCAACCTGTACGAAGGCCGCGACATGACGGCCGACTGCACGGGACTGAACCTGAATCTGTGCCTCAGCTATTCCTCGCGCTGGGAAATCACGGAGGCCGTGCGCCGCATAGCCGAGCAGGCCGCCACCGGCCAGCTGGATCCGTACGCAGTCTCCGAGGATCTCATCTCCGACCATCTGGCCACTGCCGGAATGCCGGATCCGGACCTGCTGATCCGCACAGGCGGCGAACAGCGAATATCGAACTTCCTCCTATGGCAGATCGCCTATGCCGAACTCTATTTCACCCCCGTACTGTGGCCCGACTTCGACGAGTCCGATTTCACCGAGGCTCTGCTGCAGTACCACAACCGCGAACGTCGTTTCGGAATGACCTCCGACCAAGTACAAAGCTCACCCACATCAGAATGAAGACCCTACATCATATCGCACGAATTTTCGCGTTAGCTCTCCTGACAACAATAGCGACCCTGCCCATCCGGGCCCAGGGGTTACTGGATCTGCCGCTGCAGGCAGCTGCGCCGGTTGATACCGTGTACAATCCCGAGATCATCTACTCGCCGCTGCCCAGGACCTACGAGATCGCGGGCATACGCACCTCCGGCCTCAAGACGGCCGACGACTATGTGGTAATCGGCTACTCCGGGCTGTCGATCGGCGACAAGATCCAGCTTCCCGGCCAGGACATCACGGATGCCGTGAAGCGGTTCTGGCGTCAGGGCCTGTACTCGGAGGTACAGATCAACGTCGACAAGATCGCCGGCGACAAGGTGTGGCTGGACATCAAACTCAAGCAACAGCCACGCATGTCGGAAATGAGGTTCGAGGGCGCCAAGGGCAGCGAGAAGAAGGACCTGACGGAGCGTCTGGGTATGGTGGAGGGCCAGCAGCTGACCCCCAACATCATCAACCGCGCCAAGCAGATTATCGAGCAGTACTACGGCAAGAAGGGCTTCAAGAACGCCATCATCACAATCACCCAGCAGCCCGACCTGAGCAAGGAGAACCACGCCGTGCTGACAGTGAACGTGAACCGCAACGCCAAGGTCAAGGTCCACAAGATCTACATCGCGGGCAACGATGTCCTGTCGGACCGCAAGCTGAAGTGGGTGATGAAGAAGACCAACGAGAACGGCGACCTGCTCAAGCTGTTCAGGCAGAAGAAGTTTGTCGAGTCGGACTTCGACGACGACCGTCAGCGCATCATCGACAAGTACAACGAGCTGGGCTACCGTGACGCCAAGATCACCCATGACTCGATCGCGAAATTCGACGACAAGACCGTCGACATCTTCCTTGACATCGACGAGGGCAAGAAATACTACATCTCGGACATCGACTGGGTGGGCAACACCGTCTACCCCACGGAGACGCTTAATGCTGTGCTGGGCATGTACCCGGGCGACGTCTACAACCAGAAGATGCTGAACAAGCGCACCAACGAGGATGATGACGCCGTTTCCAGCCTGTACACGGACAACGGCTACCTGTTCTTCAACCTGGTTCCCATCGAGGAGCGCATCCACGGCGACTCCATCGCGCTGCAGATGCGCGTCATCGAGGGTCCGCAGGCCCGCATCAACCGCGTGGTGATCAACGGCAACGACCAGCTGTACGAGAAGGTGATCCGCCGCGAGCTGCGCGTGCGCCCGGGCGACCTGTTCAGCAAGTCCGACCTGATGCGCTCCGCACGCGAGATAGCAGCGGGCGGCCACTTCAACCCCGAGAACATGGACATCCGTCCCGAGCCGAACGAGTCGGACGGAACCGTCGACATCATCTTCAATCTGGAATCCAAGGCCAACGACAAGGTCCAGCTGTCGTTCGGATGGGGCCAGACCGGCGTCACCGGCCAGGTGGCCCTGTCGTTCTCCAACTTCTCGATGAAGAACCTGTTCAACCCGCACGCCTACCGCGGCATCATTCCGCGCGGCGACGGCCAGACATTCTCCATCTCGGCGCAGACCAACGCCAAGTATTACCAGAGCTACGCCATCTCCTTCTTCGATCCCTGGATCGGCGGAAGCCGCCCCAACTCCCTCTCCGTATCGGCCGACTACTCGCGCTCCACGGGTATCAACTCGTCGTTCTACAACCAGCAGTGGCAAAACGCCTATCAGTACGCATTCTACAACCAGTACACGTACGGTACCAACTACAACAACTACAACAACGCGTACATGAACGCCTACGACCCGAACAAAATCCTGCAGACAGCGGGATTCAACATCGGCTTCGGT
This sequence comes from Bacteroidales bacterium, assembly GCA_019416425.1. Classification (GTDB taxonomy): domain Bacteria; phylum Bacteroidota; class Bacteroidia; order Bacteroidales; family Muribaculaceae; genus Lepagella. Next base: position 55,222 of record DXXK01000076.1, on the reverse strand, counting down.
ACGCGCCTCACATGGCCCGACGACTTCTTCCAGTTCCAGGCCATGCTGGGTTACCGCTGGTACTATCTGAAGGACTGGTGGTATATAAGCCCGACGTTCCAGAACGGTACGTCCAACGCCATCACTCTGGGCCTGAGCCTGAGCCGCAACAGTATCGACAACCCGATCTATACACGCCGCGGCTCGTCGTTCAGCCTGAACTTCACCTGCACTCCCCCGGCCAACCTGTTCGGCAGGAAGAACTGGGCTCTGCTGTCGCAGCAGTCCACCGACCAGAGCCTGACCGAGGACCAGCGTCAGCACGCCACCTCGCAGATGTACAAGTGGCTCGACTACTGGAAACTGACGTTCAAGAGCAAGACCTTCACCCCGCTGACCGACCCGGACGGCAAATGGACGCTCGTGATGATGACGCGCGCCGACTTCGGTCTGATCGGATCGTGGACCAAGCATCTGCGGACACCGTTCGAGACCTACTACTTCGGTGGCGACGGCATGACGGGGTCCTACACCTACGCCACGGAGACCGTCGGCATGCGTGGCTACGAGAACGGAGCCTTCACGCCCAACAATTACGAGGGCTACGCCTACGCCAAGTACACCTTCGAGCTCCACTTCCCCTTCCTGCTGCAGCCCTCCACAACCATCTACGCCATCGCCTTCGCCGAGGCCGGTAACTGCTGGAACTCCGTCTCGAACTTCAACCCGTTCGACCTGAAGCGCTCGGCCGGTGTCGGCGCCCGCGTCTACCTGTCGGTATTGGGCTTCCTGGGTATCGACTGGGCCTACGGTTTCGACAAGGTCTGGGGCCGTCGCGGCGGAAGCCAGATCCACTTCGTGCTGGGACAGGAATTCTAAGACCAGGGATTGACGTTTAAGCATTATTAACACAGATTTGTTAAACTTATACAGACGTCAATCGTCATAACTACAAAAACCGAATATTATGAAGAAGTTTATCATAACGCTCTGCGTGATCGCAGCCACCGCATGCGGGATGTCGGCCCAGAAGTTCGCTCTGGTGGACATGCAGTACATCCTGCGTAACGTACCGGCCTACGAGATGGCCAACGAACAGCTGAACCAGGTGTCGCAGCGGTGGGAAAAAGAAGTGTCCAACCTGAGCAAGGAGGCCGAGACGATGTACAAGAACTACGAGGCCGACATGGTGTTCCTGACCGATGACCAGAAGAAGAAGCGCGAGGAGGAGATCGTGGCCAAGGAGAACGAGGCGAAGGACCTTCGCTACAAATACTTCGGTCCGGAAGGCGAGCTGTACAAGAAGCGTCAGTCGCTGATGAAGCCGATCCAGGAGGATGTCTACAACGCCGTCAAGGCCGTGGCCGAGGAGAAGGGGTACCAGACGATCTTTGACCGCGCCAGCTCGCAGAGCATAGTTTTCGCCTCGCCGCGTATAGATGTGAGCAACGAGGTGCTTGCAAAACTTGGCTATTCCAAATAAAAGTCGTAACTTTGTCGTCTGAACGGCAATAGTCAACTGTTTTCAGAAAACCAAAAAAATCAGAAATAAGAAAATGTTCAAGAAAATTTTCCTGACCCTGGCCGTACTGATGGCCCTGCCCTGCATCGGCGCCACAGCCCAGGTTATCAAGATCGGTCTGGTGGACGTGACCACCATCATCCAGGCCATGCCGGAGCGCACAGCCGCCGAAACCAAGCTGGGCGAGGCTTCCAAGAAATACGAGACCGAATACCAGAAACTCGGCGAGGAGATGAAGCGTCTCTACGATGAGTACCAGGCCATGAAGCCCGACGAGCTGCAGGCCATCAAGGACCGCAAGACCCGCGAGCTGAACGACTATCAGCAGAAGATGGCCCAGTTCGAGCAGAGCGCTCAGCAGGATCTGGCCAAGATGCAGCAGGAGCTGATGGCTCCCATCGTCCAGAAGATCCGCACCGCCATCGAGGCAGTCGGCAAGGAGGGCAACTACTCGCTGGTACAGGATTACAATCCGCAGCTGACCTACTACTACGCCTCGCCTGTCGAGGACATCACCCCGGCCGTCAAGGCCAAGCTGGGTCTGAAATAAGATATCCCCATATCGATAACATAAAAAGCGAGACCCTGCTGTCTCGCTTTTTTATTTGAACCTAAGATTATGATCGGTGTATTCGACTCCGGCTACGGAGGATTGACCATTCTGAAACAATTTCGGGACAAACTGCCTGAATACGATTTTCTGTATCTGGGCGACAACGCCCGCGCGCCCTACGGAACACGCAGTTTCGACATCGTCTACGATTTCACACGCCAGGCCGTGGAGCATCTGTTCGAGCAGGGATGCCCGCTGGTGATTCTGGCGTGCAACACGGCCTCGGCCAAGGCCCTGCGCTCCATCCAGCAGAACGTACTGCCCGACCGCTGGCCCGACCGTCGGGTTCTGGGCGTGATCCGTCCTACGGTGGAGGATGTGGGCGACATAACCAAAAGCCGACATGTGGGACTGCTGGCCACTCCGGGAACCGTCAACAGCCACAGCTACCGTATGGAGATCGCCAAGATCCATCCCGACATCACCATCACCGAGCAGGCTTGTCCCATGTGGGTATATCTCGTTGAATGCGGCGAGGCGCAGAATGACGGAGCTGACTGGTTTGTCAGGAAATATCTCGACCGGATACTGGAACAGGATCCGGAAATCGACACGCTTGTGTTAGGATGCACTCATTATCCGATACTGTTGCCGAAAATCCGGAAGTACGCACCGCAGGACATCAATATCGTTCCCCAGGGCGACCTGGTGGCGGCGAGTCTGAAGGATTATCTGCATCGCCATCCGGAGATAGACTGCCGCTGCACCAAGAACGGCACCGTAAGGTACAGCACCACGGAATCGACCGAGAAGTTCAATCCGCTGGCGTCGCTGTTCATCGGCGAGCCGGTAAGCGCGGAGAGAATCGTCCTGTAAACCTTATCGGCAATATAAGTTGTTATAAGTCTTATAAGTCCTATAAGTTTTACACCATCCATACGTTGATATAATATGACATACGAAGAACTCGCGGCCTCGGTCAAGATGCTTGACGGTGACGAAGCGATTGCCAAGATCAGTGACTACATATCGAAGCATCCCGAAGATGCCGACGCATTCGTGCTGCGCGGCATCAAGCAGTTCGGCGCAAGCCGGCGCGACCTGGCCATCAACGACTATCTCCATGCTTTGGAGTTAAATCCGGAATCGACCCGCGCCAAGGCCGCGCTGGATGCCGCCAACTCCATCCTGGACTACTACAACAAGGATCTGTACAATCCCTGACGCATGCTGGAGAACAACCCGTTAAAACACTACTAACAACTTAGACCTTACGCAATGATTACATGTATGATCGGAGCCACCGAGATAATGGTGATCGGCGGTGTGATTCTGCTGATATTCGGCGGCAAGAAGCTGCCTGAACTAATGAAGGGTATGGGCAAGGGTGTCAAGAACTTCAAGGAGGGTCTGGCCGAGCCTACGGACGATGAGATAAACCGCCGCGTCGAGGAGGAGGTAAAGCGTCGCGCCGACGAGCGTATGGCTGCCGAGAACGCTGAGAAGAACTCCGAAAAGAAATAATAACGTCGATAAGTCTGAATGACTTCAACAAATCGTGACAACCCGTCGGAGGAGGGGCTGCTGACTTTCGGGGAGCATCTCGAGGTGTTGCGCCGGATGCTGTTCCGCATCATCGTCGTGGTCTTTGTGCTGAGCTGCGGAATCTTCTGCTTCAAGGATCAGGTCTTCGACCTGCTGTTGGCTCCGCGCCGGTACGATTTCTGCACATTCCGGTTCATCGAGAGGCTCATGGGTTCGCTGGGATGGGACTTCCGCTTCCCGGAATATCATATCCCGTTGATCAACACAGAGCTGTCGTCGCAGTTCATGATCCATATCACGACATCCTGCATATTGGGAATGCTGTGTGCCTCGCCCTATATACTGGCGGAACTGTTCTGCTTCATCTCCCCTGCCCTGTACAGTCAGGAAAAGAAATACTCGTATATCATCGCCGTCATCATCTACTGTCTGTTCGTATTAGGGGTGTTGATGACCTACTTCGTGCTGTTCCCTATCTCGTTCCAGTTCTTAGGCACGTATCAGGTGTCGGACGAGATACCCAACACCATTACTTTGGACTCCTATATCTCGACGTTCACGACGCTGACTTTCATGATGGGAATTGTGTTCCAGCTTCCGGTCATGGCCTTCATCTTAGGCAAGATGGGGCTGATCGATGCGCCGTTGCTGCGCAAGTACCGGCCCTACGCCTTCGTACTGATCATGATCATCGCCGCGATCATCACTCCACCCGACATCTTCACGCTGATCCTCTGCACCATTCCCATCTACGCCCTCTACGAACTCAGCATCCTGGTCCTGAGCAAATCCGCCCCGAACCCCACCCCCAACCAGAATCCGGTCGCGCAATAATCAAACAGGAAGAAGCCTAAAAATCCGTTTGTCAGAAAAAAGTGTTATATTTGCAGACGAAAGACCTTAAGATTCACTCAGCATGGAGCAGACGGTAAGATATCCAATCGGAGACCAGAGTTTTGGAGAGATTATCCGTAACAGATGTGTATATGTGGACAAGACGATGTACATCCACAGGATGGTCACGTCCAACAAGTATTTTTTCCTGATCCGCCCCCGGCGATTCGGCAAGAGCCTGCTTGTCTCGACGATGGAACAGTATTTCCGCGGCAACCGCGAGCTGTTCAAGGGTCTGGCCATAGACCGTCTGGAGCCGGAGGAATGGAAGCGCCACGCTGTGCTGCATCTGGACCTGAACGGAAAAAGATACGCTGGTGAGAGTGATCTGTATTCCCAGTTAAACTCACACTTGAACACATGGGAACAAGAATACGGCTGTACCGAGACGGCACAGGAGGTGGACCTTAGGGTCAAGGGAATCATCAGGTCCGCACGTCAAAAGACGGGTCTTGGGGTCGTTGTGCTGATCGACGAATATGACAAACCTGTGATAGACGTTCAGGATGACGAAGCTCTTCAAAAAAACTTCCGCGACATTCTCCGAGGCTTCTATGGCGTGATGAAGAGCTGTTCCGACGACCTGAAGTTCGTGTTCCTGACCGGTGTCGGGAAACTGGGGCAGGTGAATGTGTTCAGCGGTCTTAACAATCTACGGGACATCTCGATGGCTCCGGAATACTCCGCGATATGCGGCATAACGACGGATGAGCTTGTCGCGTATTTCCAGCAGGGAATCGAGGACATGTGTCAGGCAAAGGGTCTAACGATAGACGAGACCCTGCGGGAACTCAAACGGAATTACGACGGCTACCACTTTGCCCGCGACCTGACTGACGTCTACAATCCCTTCAGCCTTCTCAATGCCTTCCAGGACCGGAACCTCGGGAAATACTGGTACCGAACCGGAACACCGACCATGCTGTATGAAAAACTGAAAAACTGGGATTATCCTCTTGATGACCTGGAGGATATCGTTGTTTACGCAGAAACGCTGGAGGATGGCGACGTGATGGGGGATGAGCTCGAGGTGCTGTTCTACTACACCGGTTATCTGACCATAAAGAAATCAATCACTGACGATGACGGGGAGAAATACGTTCTCGGCTATCCCAACCTGGAGGTCCGCAGCGGCTTCTTCAATGGTCTTGTGAAGCGATCTCTGGGGATGAACGACCGTAAACGCATGGACTGGGTGTCGAAATTCCGTGGAGCCGTTATTGCAGGCGACATCGACGGTTTCTTGACACTGATGAAGTCGTTCATGGCCAGCAATTCCTACCGGACCAACCCAAATACGGAGATACATTACCAGGACCTGGTGTATATAGTCTCGCGTCTGGTAGGTCTGGAGGCTGACGTGGAGCGTGCCACGTCCGACGGCCGCATCGACATGGTCGTGGACGGTCCTAAGGCCGTTTACATCATCGAGTTCAAGCTGGACAAATCTCCGGAGGTTGCCCTGCAGCAGATCGAGGACAAGCAGTATGACCTGCCCTACCGTCATCTGAGCAAGCCCATCGTAAAAGTCGGTGTCAACATCTCCACCGCCACCCGCACCCTCGACTCCTGGATCATCAGATAGATTCTCAGTATCCAGACATAGATTCTCAGGGTATCAATTACAACATTTCAGCCAAATTTCAAAATATTTGGTCGGAATGTTGTAATTTTAAGTAAGGATTTAGACTGGATTCATCCTCAGGGTTCACTGCACGTTCTACGGGAGTCTGGATTTCAGGGTGTGGTGACCGGGGGCGAGGCGGCGGGGACGGCCGCCGTACGGGATGAAGGTGGCCGAGACTCCCTGCGGGATTGTCACGTCGTAGGTGACATGCCCCTTGGCATCGGTTTTCCATCCGCTCTCCACACGGCCTTCCGGCAGGTCAAGGTAACCCTTGGCATATGTCAACGAGCCTGTCGGATCAGGTTGCGGAGCTATTGTCACCTTGCCCGGATCAACCCCGGGATGTGCCTGGATTCCGAGCGAGCAGGTTATCAGCCAGTCGGCAACCGAACCGAAGGAGTAATGGTTGAAGGAGTTCATGCTGTTGTTCTTGCCGAAGCCATCGCGGTGTGTATAGGAGTCAAGACGTTCCCAGATTGTAGTGGCACCCTGACGAACGGGATACAGCCAGGAGGGATAATCCCCGGAGGTCAGCAGACGATAGGCGATGTCTGGACGTCCGGCCTTTGAAAGAGCCTTGCTGATCCATGCGGTACCGATGAACCCGGTCATCAGGGAATATGGAGGCGTGGCGATACCGCTGTCGGTGGAATCTGCCCTACATACCGTATTGATGAAATTGTCGACAAACCTATCGTCATCGACGATGCCGAAAGCTATCGGAAGAGCATAGGAACTCTGCGTATCGACAACTGCCCCCTTACGGCGAGGATCAAAGCCGGAGAACCTGGTCCTGCCAGTCGTGGCATCGATATATGTGTCGGTAAAGAACCGCTTGCGCCTGTCACGAAGATCCGAATAATTCTTATTCCCATCAGTATCACCCAATATATCCGCAACCTGAGCCATGATGTCCAGGCCATGAATCAGATAACACTCCCAAAGAAGGGACTTGTCATCGCGGTTATAGACGGGACTGAGCCAGTCGCCAAGATCGCCCCATGCGCGGTTCTGCACAATCAGGCCAGTTTCCGGTTCAAGTGTCTTCGAAAGCAGATAATCCACATACCTCTGCATCGCAGGATACATCTCAACCAGAACATCCTTGTCGCCATACTGCATATAATGCTCCCAAGGCACTGTGATTCCGGCCATGCCCCACAGCAAACCGCCGAAACCGACAGCAGTCGGAGCCACGTCGGGGAAGCGGCCGTCGGGATGCGCGCAGTCACGTACCGAGCGGAGATAGCGGCGCAGCAGGTCGCTGAGGTCGGCGAGTTTTACAGCGGAAGGTGAATATACCGAGATATCCCCCATCCAGCCCAAACGCTCGTTTCGCTGCGAGCAATCCATAGGGATGGATACGAAATTGGACAGCGTAGACCACTTGATGTTGTTCCACAACCGGTTAACCTCAGGATTGGAACACTCGAAACCGGCCTTGAATCCATTGATGGAGCTGAGCGGCAATGCCTTGACCGATTCCAATGGCAACGGCGCATCAATACCGGTGACCTCAATGTACCGGAAACCGTGGAGTGTAAAGCGAGGCGAGAAAACCTCCGAACCGCCACGGGCGCGGTAGACATCATGGTTCATGGCGGCACGCAGGTTCTCGGTCATCACCATGCCTGTGTTGGGATGATACTGCGGCATGTCGGGATACAGTACCTCGCCGTACCGCAGGCTGACTTCCGTACCGGGCTTGAGGTCATTCAACAGCAGATAGGGCACTCCGGCGAAATTCTGTCCCATATCATAGACATATACGCCCGGCCGAGGCTCGGACATACCGACAGCCGTGAGGGTATCCACCGGCATGATCCGGTCGTTACCGGCCGGAATAAATTCCGTGGAATCCCACCCTCCGGGCAAAGAAGCGACAGTTCCGCTGACCGGAATCCGGCTCGCAGGTGTCCAATGTCTTGCACCGTCACTGACCGTGGCGTCGTACACCTCGCCGTTGAAGAAACTTGCTCCTTTCAGGGGTCCGTCGGTGCTGACCATCCATGTCTCCGGAGACGTGAAATACTCATCGCTGGTTCCGTCTGTGTAGTTTATGACGGTCCTGGCTATGAACGACTGACGGTCACCGAAGAAGTTCCAGTACTCGCCCATATAGGTGTGCGGCCCACTCCACCAACCCTGGCCCAGCGACACGTCGATGTCATTATTCCCTTTACGGATCATCGGGGTCAGATCTAATGTACGGTAGGTATGGGTCTTGTTGTACTGGGTATATGCCGGATTGAAGTAATCGTATGTAACCCGCTTGCCATTCAGCATAATATCATAGATGCCTCGTGCCGTAACGGTCATCTCAGCATTCTTTACAGTCTTATGCGAATTGACAATGAATGATGACCGCAACTCCGGCATAGACCGTTGCGTAACGGTGACCATTCCAACAACCGCACCTGGCTGATGGAACAACACATTCCCCGGAGAACGGAAATTGCGGATGGTAATGTCGCTGATTTCGGCATGGCTGTCAGCAGGAATTTCTGCGCCGAAACCGCATAAGGCCGGAAAAGCGATATAGTCGCCGCCGTTACCGATGGGATTCAGTCCATAATATCCTGCCTTGACTCCGTTGACCAAGACATCGGTATGTCCCAGATTGCTCCTTATCTCGATTTTGTTGACGCTGCCATCGGCCTTTAGATTATCAGACTTAAAGGTCGCGATTGGAGCCGAAGAGACATCCTTCGGTGAATATCCCACGCGATATAACTGTATAGTACCGTCGGACGAGAACGTTGCTTTGATGTACGACTCCCACGGCCGGTTCTCCAGATTATGGATGTTTAGATTACGGGACATGAGCCTGGGGTCATCGGCACCATAGATAAAGGAAGCTGAAGATTTTCCTTCAAGCTTCAGGTCGAAATCAATGGCGAATACCGTCAGCCTCTCCGGCATGAAATGCAACCTGTCGGCAGCTGGTCCGATCCACTTGGCCTGACCGAAAACAGCCTCCTGTGAATTGTCCACTGCGCCCCCCTGCACCCTGGATCCGGCAAAGGAACTGCCGCCGGACATCCCGCACAGAACAGCAACGGACAATACTATATTTTTCGGTGATACTGTAAAGTTCATGTGATCTGCCTTTTAGCGATTTTTGATTGAGTTGTAGACGGTTTGGGAAATGCGGGCAATAATGGAAGAGGCTTCGGCCTCGGTACCCGGAAAGTCCTTGACCAGTACGGCAAGGGAATATTGGGTGCCATCAGGAAGACGGACAAACGCAACATCATTATGAGCCGCTAATTCCCCACGCTCGTTACGGTAACCGGAACCGGTCTTATGACCTATTTTTATTCCACTTATATTCTGTAGCGGTTCGGATATACGATCCACCCCGGTGCCGCAATGCAATAATGTCTCCTTCAGGAATTCCTGGTTATTCTTACTCAGAACGCTGTCTGTGTAAAGCCGGTTAATCAAGGATGCAGCGCCGAGAGGAGATGTGTGATTATCATAGGCCAGTGAATGGTCGCGTTTCATTTCGGCCTCGGAATACTTTATCTTAAACGAATTGCGCGGTATTAGGGTAGCTATATAACGGCCACAGTCCTCCGGTGACATCAGTTGGCGGAACATCTCGTTGCTGGCATTGTTGTCGCTCAGCTGCAACGTATATTCCATCAGTTTTCTGACGGGCAGCCTAATCTCAGATTCTACATGATCCTTAAGCATAGGACTCCATGTGTCTGGATCCAGAGAATCCCGATGCATACAGATAACTGTATCCAGCGAGATCCCTTCGGTGTCGAACTCATGGCTCAACGCTATGGCCTGATGCAACTTGAACACACTCATCATCGGATACTTGTCCTCATTGTTGACGACAATAGTGTCGCTCTGGTTATCCGCATCTCCATTGACAATCACAGCAATGCCTATCTCGCCGGGACACTCACTGACAATATGATCCAATTCGGTCTGCAATTGCCCGTAAAACGCATCCCGGGCTCCACGCTGCTCATTAACACGTTTGTTTCCACATCCGGCGGTAACAAGCGTCAACATCATGATCAATAAAATTGGAAACGTCCTGTCAATCTTCATAATTCCATTGCTATTATTACACAAAATTATAAAAATTTCCTACCACAAGCAATCCCTTAGCCTAAAATATTGCAACACAAAACAATGTCTTTCTGCATTCCCGAGAATCAGATGCAGTCCAACTGGTCGCTTGGCAACCTTCTTGGAGGCGAAGGCTTAAGCATGATGCGGGTAACAGGTCCAGGTATTGTCTATCTGTCACCCGGCAAATTCCCGTCAGTAGCTGAATGATACGGCAATAGTTCAGACCCGGGCTCGTTAAAAGATAAAGATTCTTTCCTATATGTTGAAACTGGAGAAAATTGCCGTTGCAAGAATATTCGCAGACCTGATCAAGGCCGACCGGATTGTCGATACGGGCGAGATGAGGTGCTGGCGGGATATCTGTGACAAGTACTCCATCGACAGGGATGCAAGAATCGAAGCCGGAAACATGTCGTTCGCCGATGCACTGAGAGTGATATGCAGGTCCGGGATACATGGATTCAAGGAGAATCTGTTGAACGATTGTCGACACATGACGGTCAGCGATGGCTTCTGCACGCATTCCGAGGCCCTGCTGATAACAGCCCTCACCGTCATGCTTGAATCCGAACGGACTTTCGGCGGAGAGGTAATTTCAATTCCCAGGGCAAACTTCAATATCGACATAGCCTCGGCTCTTTACATCGAGAATGAATATGACCCGGAGATCAATGGGTCAATCAGAGCCAGCTATCGCTCCATTTTCAAGGAATTCCAGCTGGCAGGATTTCACTTTGTGTACATACCTAAAATTATTGAGCATTACCGGAATACAGATCCGGTTTTGTTCAAGGACATCCTGTTGTTTCTGGCCCCATCGAAGAGTGAGACTGGAATAGACAACACATACAGGTCGTTGATGGAGATGACCACAGGAGTATTCTGCAAGGATCTGCTGTGTAACAAATGCGGCATCACCGAACTTCGCAACACGTTGCCCTCAATACTGATAAAGATAGGCAACAACTATGTCGGAGAGGTTCAGTATGCCAATTACCTGAAGATTAATCTGGATGATGATATCGTAACGATGGTCCACACATTTGTTGACCGCTTCTCGGAGATGCGAAGGAGTGATGTCCTTGTGGTCAACGCCTCGGAGGAACGTGACGACCAGTTCCACTTCCATGGATTCTACAAGCAGCTGCTCGACATATTCCTGGTCCGCAGGAACATACGCAGTGCTATCCACATCAACCCATACAAAGAGGAGATAATATTCCCGGACATCGATTCCAAGGCGACAGGACTTCATCGACGGGAACGGGCCTTGTACGCGCTGCTACTGTGTCAGGGCGGCGAAAGCATTAATTTCAGCATGCCCGAATCGGCCGAAGCCTTAGAGCGTTACAACCGCCGGATGCAACGTATACAGGAACGCTATGCCATGATCTACGAGATGTTCGGAGGCGGGAAGGAATCGGCGCCGAATCTGAGCATTCCGGAAATCCGACGTCCTATAGTCAGCTGTCTGAAGCGTTCGTTACGAAATCTGAAGGGTCTATACAATCCCGACGATTATAACATCATCAAGAACGCAGATGGATCCATCTCGGTCCATGTGGAATCTGAACTGGTCTTCGTGCATCAACTCGGCTCTGACCATCCCGTACCTCTCCATGAGTCGGAAATGTACCGCAAATGTTCGGAGTCATAGGGTTGCAACATTGCAGGATGAATCCGATAAAAGTATCGAAATCGAACTGAAATATTGTGAAAATTACTCTTGTAAGGCAACCTTGCAGTAATTTTGTGTTTAATATGTTAAGGAAGATGCTTAGACAACTTCAAAAGACCGACTGATTAAACACTATGAATTATGTATAATAACGGAAACAATATCAATGTTAACGCCAAGCTCGTCAAGGGAGCGCTGTGGTGCGTGGGCGCCCTGGTGCTGCTGATCGTGGCTTTGGCGTTTGTACGGCCCTGGTACAACGTGTGGTCGCAGGAGATGGAAGGGAAGGCCGAGTTCGCCAAGGCCGAGCAGAACCGTAAGATCAAGATCGAGGAGGCCAAGGCCAATCTGGAGGCCGAGAAACTGAACGCACAGGCCGAGGTTGAGCGTGCCAAAGGCGCTGCCGAGGCTATCCGTATCGAGAACGGAAGCATAACGCCGACCTATATCCAGTACCTCTGGGTACGTCAGCAGTCCGATCTCAGCGACAAGACGGTAATCTATGTGCCGACCGAGACCAATCTGCCAATTCTTGAATCGACCAGGGCGCTGACCCTGCCAAAGGAATAAACAGGAAGCCATGTCACAGCAACATCATTATACCGGCCTGACCGACGCGGAAGTGTTGGAAAGCCGACAGAAAAACGGTGTCAACATCCTGACGCCACCGGCCAAGGAACCGCTGTGGAAGCGGTTCCTTGGAAAATTCAAGGACCCGCTGATCATCATCCTGATGATTGCGGGCGTGCTGTCAATCGGCATCTCATGCTATGAGTTCTGGGGACTGCACCAAGGTCCGACCGTATTCTTCGAACCTGTGGGTATCTTCATCGCGATTCTCCTGGCCACCGGATTGGCATTCATATTCGAACTGAAGGCCGACAAGGAGTTTGCGTTGCTCAATCAGGTCAACGATGACGAGCCGGTACAGGTGATCCGCAACGGCAACGCCATGCAGATTCCCAAGAAGGATGTCGTTGTCGGCGATATCGTGATTCTCAATACGGGCGAGGAGGTCCCGGCCGACGGCGAGCTGCTCGAGGCCGTGATGCTTAACATAGACGAGTCCACACTGACGGGCGAGCCAATCTGCCACAAGACCACCGACCCCGCGGACTTCGACAAGGATGCCACGTTCCCGAGCAACCACGCCATGCGTGGCACCAAGATCATGGAAGGCCACGGAATCATGCGCGTGCTGGCAGTGGGCGACAAGACCGAGAACGGCAAGGTGTTCGTGGCCGCCCAGATCGACGACAGCGTCAAGACTCCCCTGAACGAGCAGCTGGACCGTCTGGGAGGGCTGATATCCAAGGCCTCATATGGAATAGCCATAGCCATTGTCATAGGCCGCATAGTGATGTATTTCATCAACGTGCCTGATTTCGACTGGATATCGTTCCTGGCCTACTTCCTACAGACGCTGATGGTGGCCGTAACACTCGTGGTGGTTGCTGTGCCGGAAGGTCTGCCTATGGCTGTGACGCTTTCGCTGGCCTACTCCATGCGCCGTATGCTCAAGACCAACAACCTGGTCCGCAAGATGCATGCCTGCGAGACAATGGGCGCCACGACTGTGATATGCACCGACAAGACAGGTACGTTGACGCAGAACCAGATGCAGGTGGCCCGGACCAATTTCTACGGCAACCCGTCGGACGAGGTACTTGTTGAGGGCATAGCCGTAAACTCAACTGCCCAGCTCGACCTGTCGGGCGACAAGCCGCAGGTACTCGGCAATCCCACCGAGGGAGCGCTGCTGCTGTGGCTGCGTAAACGCGGCATAAATTATCTTGACGTCAAGGAGAAGACACAGCGTATCGAGGAGCTTCCGTTCAGCACGGAACGTAAATATATGGCCACTGTGGTCAAGTCCGCCACCGGTAAGAAGATCCTGTATGTGAAAGGCGCTCCGGAGATTATCTTCGGCATGTGCAAGGACACTCCCGGGGTGACCAAAGAGGAAATCGACGCACAGCTGCTGGAATATCAGAACCAAGCCATGCGAACCTTGGGCTTCGCATATCAGGAACTCAAGGATGGCGACAGGACCATCGAGAACAGCAAGGTGGTCGCCGACCGTCTGACATTCTTAGGTATCGTAGCTATCTCCGACCCTGTTCGCGCGGATGTTCCCGATGCCGTCAGGGAGGTTCTGGATGCCGGTATCAAGGTCAAGATTGTGACCGGCGATACCCCTGGAACCGCCAAGGAGATCGGACGTCAGATCGGTCTGTGGAACGATGATGTCGACGGTGACCGCAACATCATAACGGGAACGGAGTTCGCCGAGTTGTCCGACCGGCAGCTCAAGGAACGTGTTGAGGACCTGAAGATCATCGCGCGCGCCCGACCTATGGATAAGAAGCGCTTGGTGGAGGCCCTTCAGGCCAACAATGAGGTAGTGGCCGTGACGGGTGACGGCACCAACGACGCCCCGGCCTTGAAGACCGCCCATGTGGGCCTGTCGATGGGCGACGGCACGTCCGTGGCCAAGGAGGCATCCGACATAACCATCATCGACAACTCCTTCTCATCCATCGGCCGTGCCGTGATGTGGGGTCGCTCGCTGTACCAGAACATCCAGCGCTTCATACTGTTCCAGTTGACCTTAAATGTCGCCGCCTGCCTCATAGTCCTGTTCGGATCCTTCATGGGCATGCAGTCGCCGCTGACAGTGACCCAGATGCTCTGGGTAAACCTGATAATGGACACCTTCGCGGCCATGGCGCTGGCCTCGCTGCCTCCCTCGCGGTCGGTAATGAAGGAGAAGCCGCGTTCGCGCACGGCTTTCATCATCAACCACCCCATGTGGAAATCCATCATCGGTGTGGGCGGTGTGTTCTTCCTGTTCCTGCTCGGGTTGCTCTACTACTTCGAGCACACAGCCCTCACCTGCCTGACGCAGGTCGGCAGCGTGCCCATGGGGGCCAATACGGGACTCACCGGATATGAGCTCTCCCTGTTCTTCACCATCTTCGTGTTCCTGCAGTTCTGGAACATGTTCAACGCACGCGCGTTCGAGACCGGACGCTCCGCGTTCCATTTCAAGGGCTGCAAAGGTTTCCTGTCTATTGCACTTGCCATCTTCCTGGGTCAGATACTGATAGTCAGCATCGGCGGCGAGTTCTTCAACGTCGAGCCGCTGAAGCTAATCGACTGGGTTATAATCATCTGCGGCACCTCCCTGGTGCTCTGGATCGGCGAGCTGTCCCGTCTCTTCAAGAAGTAACCAAACCATTTCCGACCCGGCCACTAAAGCAAATCCGGGAGAGCGGAGGATTGTCCGCTCTCCCGGTTTCATTTAAGGTGTTGTGGATTGGAATGAATGTCAGAACGTGACTGAGGTGTCGATGCCGCTCTGCATTTCTTCGGACACTGCCCGCAGATTCCGTTCGGAGCCTGCGGCTGCCGGAGCCGACTCATCGGCTGTATAGCCTGTCACGTCAGAATAATCCATCTTGGAAATATCGATGTTGGGATTCTGTTTCACGTAATATGCCGGTATCGGAGCACGCCAGCCGTTAGCCGCAGATGTGGAAACCTCGGCAGCCGGGGTCTGAGGTGCAGGCCAGTTGCCTGAATCGGGGTCGTTTGCAACCCAGATATTGCGGGTTATGGGGAGATTCCAGCGTTTCCGGTCGAAGAAACCGAATCCTTCGCCCCACAGCTCTATGCGCCACGTGAAACGTATCTCGTCAAGAAGACTCTGACCCGAGGACGCGGATGCGTCACACTGGCGCATTGTGTTCAATTTGTTGACAAGGTCTCTCGCTGTCGCCTCATCTCCCAGCATAAAGCAGGCCTCCGCCTGTGTCAGCAATGCCTCGTCGCTGCGCATGAACAAGGTGGCCGCATCGCCATTGTAATCTGAATAGTCGTATCCATAGCTGTCACCCGTACTCCAGAACTTCAGCTGGGCACCGAAAGGAATGGGCACATAGCTGTAATCATCAACTCCATATATGAATGCTTTAGTCTCCGGGCGAGAGGCCTTGTACTGCCTGGCCACAGCCATTGCAGCTTTGTCCTGACTGTTGTTAATCAAGAAGAAGAGTTGGTCGAAAGTTACGTTATCAGGATTGTACCAGTTGCCCGGTTCTTTCATTCTGGCGTTGTCCAGCATCTCCGGCATAGCGAACAGCGAGCGGCGGATGTCCTTTCCCTGAATCTGAAGCCAGAGGTCACGGTCGATGGCGCTGGCACCCACGCCCCAGAAAGGCGGATATGCGCCGTTGCATGAGTTATAGTTCTGGGGTGACCAGTAATAAATTTGTGTACTCAATTTGTCAAAGACAGCGTTGCTTGAGGCACCCCAGATCCAGCTGTCACGGCGCTTATAGAATCCCGACAGCATATCGGCATTTGTGGAAAGAGGCACATCGGCGAGAATCAGCTGAGCCATATCCCTGGCTGTAATCCAGTCTTCGGTCAGAAGGGCGGCACGCATCTTCAAGCCTCGGGCCACATTGAGGTCGGGCTGCAGGATGTCGATACGATTGAAGGAGCCGCCCTGGAATATCTGCAAGGCTTTGTCAAGATCTTCATAGATTCGATCCTTGATGTCCTTCATTGAAGAGAGAGGTTTCTGTATGTCTTTGGAGCCGAGTATCAAAGGAGCGCAAAGAGCGGCTCCGTTTTCCGAATCCTGCCAGCGTTTGCCGTATATCTGCAGAATGCGGGTATAGCAGTGGGCACGCAGGGCGAGAAGCTGGGCCTTGGCATTGTCCTTCTCCCTCTCTGTGGCTCTGTCGAACACATCGAGATGGTCAAGTATCATATTGGAGAGTATGATGCCGCAGTAATAATCCGCCCAGGGTATGGCTGAAGGTAGGAGGTTTGCTTTATTCAGATGGGACATACCTGTGAAGCCTGTATCACTTATTGTCAGATTATTGATCTGTTCCTGCGACATTCCGTCACCGAAGTAACGCATAATCCAGTTCTCACCGGTATTGCCGTTGAAGTCCAAATCATGAAATTGTGTATAAAGAGATTTATATAATGTGGTGAGAACTGAATTCCTCAACACTCTGCCGTCGGCATAATCAAACCCGATTTTAATCTTGAAGGGTTCATTCGGCATGACGAACTCATATCCCCACCGGTTTTTGCATTTATCTGTTTCGGGAAGCCGGGTATATGACGGACTTCCTTTTATGTATTCGGAAAGATACTTATCCAGCTGATCGGCCTGCGTCAGGAGTCGAGGATTAAGAATCCATGGGCCGCCGGAATAATAGAGGAATGGAGTGGCTGTAGTCTCCTGCCAGTTCTCTTCACCATTCGGCAACACCTCAGTATAGCAATACAGGAAATCCAGGGAGGGGTATGCCTTATCGGGGAGTTCCATAACGAGCACAACGGTATCACCGCACTGGACGTTGAAGTTGGCTCCCTCATTGGCCTTGATACGTCCGGGCTTCCGGTTATTCGAATTATCCGAAGGTTTTACATAATATTCCGTCGGAATGTCGGTGTCAAGGTCAATGCTGTATGACTCAGTCCCCCATGGCACGAACCTGACGCTGTTTACACGTGTCTCTTCGTCACCGAAATACTGAGAGTTGACTACATACCAGCCATTTTCGCCATGGTTCACCTGGAAAAGCAGTTGTCCATTCTGATAGGCATCGATATCACTGGACCAAAAGCGCTGACCTTGGGAATTGATATAGTCTACGCGGGTGCCGGCACTGGGATTCGGTTCCGCGGCTGTGGCGCCGATCGCTGACAGCAATGTCAGCAATGCTGTCGTTATGATGTTTATGGATGCTTTCATTGTACAAGGATTTTAAAGGTAAGGGAGCCGACGGTTATTGAATGTACTCCTTTGCCGTAACGGTTAAGGTCTATTTCCGTATCGGCCGTGATGATGTCATTATATTCAATCACTCCTGATATCGCTGCCACGGTGACATGCACGGGGCCGGCAACATGGCTGATGCGCATCACGCCATCGATTACGGTGACGCCCGGGTGATCGCCTGAGACTTCGCTTATGGCGCTCAACCCCGAAAAATTGATTTCTGCAATCTCCGAAACGAGCATCTCGCAGAGAATGGCTCCCTGGGCTACGCCGTCAACCACCACAGGAACGGGACGACCATCCTCGGCGGTTGTAATCTGGCCTGTACTGGCATAAAACACCGAGGCCGGGTATGCAGGCAGATTTCCGTATGTGCTTGCGGTTGCAGACTCGACGACTTTGACATCCAGGGTCTCCCCATTGACCGTTCGGATATGCATCATGCAGTCTTGGCCAATGGCGGGCAGAGTCAATCCCAGCAACGCCAGGATGACCAGCAACTTCATGTGGATTTTCTTCATGATCGGTTCTGAATTTGATTTATAATTATAGTTCACTGTCTTGAAATTGTAAGCGTGATGTAATTAGATACAAAGTAAATTAAAAGTTTTTAAATAAAAGAGGTTTTAGTGTTAAAAAATATTAAACATACAAGTCGGCATGTCGGCGTCCTGCCAAGATTAAGACAACATTGGAGATACGGCAGGAGCCTTGATTCGCGGATAACAGGGATTTTGCAATGATATCGTTGTTGTCCCGGCAGTGTGGAGAGGGTTCAACATACTAAGGGACGCACGGCACACATCGGGGTAAGATTGGCATTAGAAGCCAAGGTGGGATTTGCGCCAGTCAAGGCGGGATTTGAACATGGATCCCCTAAGGCCCCCTTCGGCCAGGAATTGCTGCTCCATCTTCTCGAGCAGGGATGCCGGCATGGCATCTAACTGCCGTAGCTCGGTAATCATAATGTTGGCTACCGCCTCATCCGTACAGTCCTTGCACTTTGCCTTGAATTCCCTCCGATCATCACATTGCTTACAAAATTGACGTGCCCTGATTGTGACTGGCTCGTTTAATTCCCAAATCCTCAAATCGTTTTGATACAGGTAGTCAAGATAATCCTCCATGAGCTCACGCAACGAACCTCGTGCCACTCCGACAAGCCGGATTCCCATTACCATCGACACTGTAGCGTCTGTAATTCCCTCGACGATATTTTGCTTGCAGCTGCGTGCGGCCTGCCTCATCCGGTCCTCGGTCCGACTTGAATATGAGAAAGCGCGGCGGATAAACATCTCCGTGACGTCCGAGACGCAGGCAGCCTTGCGATAGATGTTCCAATTAGATAAGTCTCCGGCAAGTTTGAGGAAGCCGTTAGGATTCATGGCTAAGGATATTGAGGGTTAGTAATTGAGTATAAGTTTCATAAGATTTTTAAGAGTTATAAGAGTTATAAAAGTTATAAAATTCATAATTATGATTTTACCGGAGTCCCCGTGGGGACTCCGGTAAAACGCAGTTCAGTAAAGCCGATTACTCCCACTCGATGGTGGCTGGCGGCTTGGAGGAGATGTCGTAGACAACGCGGTTCACGCCGCGGACCTTGTTGATGATCTCGTTGCTGACCTTGGCCAGCAGCTCGTACGGCAGATGTACCCAGTCGGCGGTCATGCCGTCGGTGGAGATCACCGCACGGAGCGCCACGCAGCTCTCGTACGTACGCTCATCACCCATCACGCCGACACTCTGCACAGGCAGCAGCATCACGCCGGCCTGCCATACCTTGTCGTACCAACCGGACTCGCGCAGGTTATCGATGAAGATCTTGTCAGCCTGCTGCAACACGCGGACCTTCTCGGCCGTAACCTCGCCCAGTATGCGGATACCCAGACCGGGGCCCGGGAAGGGATGGCGGCCTAACAGCGACTGGTCGATACCCAACGCTTTGCCGACACGGCGGACCTCGTCCTTGAACAGCAGACGCAACGGCTCCACAACCTTCAGGTTCATCTCCTTGGGCAGACCGCCTACATTGTGGTGCGACTTGATTGTGGCCGACGGACCCTTGACCGAGCAGCTCTCGATCACGTCGGGATAGATGGTACCCTGGCCCAGCCAGCGCGCATTCTCCTCTTTCTTGGCCTCGGCGTTGAATACCTCGACGAAATCGCGACCGATAATCTTACGCTTCTGCTCCGGATCCGTCACGCCCTTCAGGTCATTGTAGAACCGTTCCGAAGCGTCGACGCCCGTCACGTTCAGGCCCATGCCCTTGTAGGAGGCAAGCACATCCTCGAACTCATTGGCGCGAAGCAGACCGTTGTTTACGAATATACAGTGCAGGTTGCTGCCGATGGCCTTGTGCAGCAGGACAGCTGCAACCGAGGAATCCACTCCACCCGACAGACCCAGTATAACCTTGTCGTCACCGATCTTGTCCTTGAGCTCGGCCACGGTCGAGTCGATGAACGACGCCGGACTCCAAGTGCCCGAGCAGCCGCATATCTCCATCACATAGTTGGACAGCAGCTTCGGGCCATCCGTGGAATGGAACACCTCCGGATGGAACTGGATGCCCCAGGTCATCTCGCCCTCGATATGGAAGGCGGCGTACTTAACGTTATCGGTGGAGCCGATAACCTTGTAGTTTGCCGGGACGGAGGTGATGGTGTCGCCGTGCGACATCCATACCTGCGTGGGCGAAGGGAGACCTTTCATCAAAGGGTCCTCGGGGTCCACGACGGTCAGCATGGCGCGGCCATACTCACGGCTGGGGGCACCCTCCACCTCGCCGCCGTAGGCGTAGGCCAGGTACTGCGCGCCGTAGCATACGCCCAGCAGCGGCAGCTTGCCCTTGATCTGCGACAGATCCGGACGCGGGGCGTCCTCGTCGCGTACCGAAGAGGGACTGCCCGACAGGATCACTCCCTTGGTGTCGGCGTCGATCTCCGGCATCTTGTCGAACGGGTGAATCTCGCAATACACGTTCAGTTCACGCACGCGGCGCGCGATGAGCTGGGTGTACTGCGACCCGAAATCAAGTATCAGAATCTTTTCCATTGAAATCGATGTTTATTAACCTACGCCGCGGGAGTAGTTGGGCGCCTCCTTGGTGATTGTAACGTCATGGGGATGGTTCTCGGCCACGGCGGCGCTGGTGATGCGCACGAACTTGGCGTTATGCAGCGCGTCGATGTCCTTGGCTCCGACATAACCCATACCGGAACGCAGACCGCCGATCATCTGGAAGACGGTCTCGCCCAGATTGCCCTTGTAAGGGACCCGGGCCACGATACCCTCCGGCACCAGCTTGCTGGCATCGCAGGTGTCGCCCTGGAAATAGCGGTCCTTGGAGCCGGCCTGCATGGCCTCGACGGAACCCATGCCACGGTACGACTTAAACTTACGGCCATTGTAGATGATCGTCTCGCCGGGGCTTTCCTCAACGCCCGCGAACATCGAGCCCATCATTACGCAGTCGCCGCCGGCGGCAAGCGCCTTGACGATATCGCCGGAGTAGCGGAGACCGCCGTCGGCGATCACAGGCACGCCATGACGATGAGCGGCCTGGGCGGCGTCGAAGATGGCGGTGAGCTGGGGCACGCCCACACCGGCCACGATTCGGGTAGTACAGATGGAACCCGGACCGATACCCACCTTGATGCCGTCGGCACCGGCCTTGACAAGATACTCGGCGGCCTCGGCGGTAGCGATATTTCCGACCACAACGTCAATCTGCGGGAATTTCTCCTTGACTGCCTTGAGGGTCTTGATCACGTTGGCCGAATGGCCGTGGGCGGTATCGATAACGATAGCATCCACACCGTTCTCAACCAAGGCCTCGACACGCTTCAGAACGTCGCCGGTTACACCGACGCCTGCGGCCACACGCAGACGGCCCTTGGAGTCCTTGCATGCGTTGGGGAACTCGGCGATCTTGGTGATGTCGCGGTATGTGATCAGACCGATCAGATGGTTATCAGCATCAACCACGGGGAGCTTCTCGATCTTGTTGTGCAGCAGGATCTTGGAAGCCTCCTCCAGATTGGTCTCGGTAGTGGTGATCAGGTTCTCGGAAGTCATCACCTCGGCCACAGGCAGGTTCATGTCGGCCTGGAAACGGAGGTCACGGTTGGTGATGATACCTATTAGATGATTCTCCTCGTCAACCACAGGAATACCGCCGATGCGGTTCTCGCGCATCAGTTTCAGGGCATCGCCCACGGTTGCGTCCTTGGTTATGGTGATGGGGTCGTAGATCATGCCGGAATCGGCACGCTTCACCTTGCGGACCTGTGCGGCCTGTGCGGCGATCGGCATATTCTTATGGATTACGCCTATGCCTCCCTCGCGGGCTATGGCTATGGCCATCGGAGCCTCCGTGACGGTGTCCATGGCTGCGGACACCATGGGAATCTTCAGCTCGATGTTGCGCGAGAAGCGGGTGGTGAGACTCACCATGTTCGGAGTCACCTCTGAATAGGCGGGAACCAGCAGCACATCATCGAATGTGAAGCCTTCCTGGGTGATTTTTTCTGTTAAGAATGACATATCGGGGGTTTTAGTTATTTTTCAGGAATTCCTTCAACTCGGGAGATGTAACGAAAGTCTGTGTCCGGTCGGGGCCGACCGAGACGAGACCCACTGGAACACCGGTAAGCTCACCTATGGTCTCCAGGTACTTCTTGGCATTGGCGGGCAGATCCTCGTAGCATGTCACGCCTGTGATGTCCTCGTTCCAGCCGGGCAGCTCCACGAATACAGGCTTGACGCGCTCCAGCGCGGCGATCGTGGCCGGTGGATTCTCGATCATCTTGCCGTCCAGCTCGTAACCCTTGCAGATCTTGAGCGTCTCGATGCCGCTCAGTACGTCGAGCAGCGTCACGGCCCAGTTGGTGATACCGGCCAGCTGCGCGGTGTAGCGGGCCACCTGGGCATCCAGCCAGCCCACACGGCGGGGACGGCCAGTGACAGTGCCGTATTCATGGCCGCGCTCGCGGATTCCGTCACCGATCTCATCATGCAGCTCGGTGGGGAACGGTCCCTCGCCCACGCGGGTACAGTAAGCCTTCAGTACACCGGCCACTGTGCCGATGTGCTGCGGAGCGACACCTGCGCCTACGGGCACGGAAGCAGACGATGGAGTTGAGGAAGTAACGTAGGGATATGTACCGTGGTCGATGCACAGCATCATGCCCTGCGCACCCTCGAACAGGATATGGCCCTCTCCCTTCAGATGGCGGTTGATCAAGGCCGACGTATCGGTGATCATCGGGCCGATCTGCCTGGCGATCTCCATGTACTGGTCATAGACCTGGTCCACGTCGAATTCCGGCAGTCCCAGGGCCTTCAGCTCGGGATTCTTGACCTCCAGAGCGGCCTCGAGGCGCTTGCGGAAATATTCAGGCTCCTGCAGGTCGCCGATACGGAGGCCGATACGGGAGTACTTGTCGGCATAGGCGGGACCGATGCCGTTCTTGGTAGTGCCGATCAGGTTCTTGCCGCGGTTGCCCTCGTAGGCGCCGTCCAGGACGGAGTGCCAGGGCATGACCATGGCGGCGCGGTCGGAGATGTACAGTTTGTAGTCCGTAACGCCTTCGTCATTCAGTTTCTTGAGCTCGGCCACAACCGAGACGGGATTCACCACCATTCCGTTGCCCATCACATTGACGGTCTCGGGATTGAAGATGCCCGAGGGAATGGAGCGGAGCGAATGCTTGCGGCCGTCGAACATCACGGAGTGACCGGCGTTGTTGCCGCCCTGGTAGCGTACCACCATGTCGGCCTGGCTGGCGAAATAGTCTGTGATCTTACCTTTGCCCTCGTCACCCCACTGGGAGCCGAGGACCACGAGTGTCTTTGCCATCGTGTTACTTATTGAATACTTGGTCGTAGATGTAACCTACGTTCTTGAAATAATAATCCAGAGTGAAGCAGCTGTCGAGTTCCTCCTTGGTGAGGTTGGCCGACACGGTCGGGTCTGCGGCAAGGAGGTCGGCGTACGGACGGCCCTCGGCCATGGCGCGCATGGCCAGCGGCTGTACGGTGTCGTAAGCCTTCTCGCGCGAGAAACCCTTGTTGATCAGGGCATTCATGACACGCTGGGCGAAGATGACGCCGTTGGTCATGTAGATGTTGCTCTTCATGCGCTCGGGGAATACGGTCAGGTTGCCCAGGATGTTCATCATGCGGTTCAGCATATAGTCCAGGAGCTCGGTTGCGTCGGGCAGGATGATACGCTCGGTGGCGGAATGGCTGATGTCACGCTCGTGCCACAGGGCCACGTTCTGGTAGGCGGTCTCCATGTATCCGCGCAACACACGCGCACAGCCGCACATGTTCTCCGAGCCGATGGGATTGCGCTTGTGGGGCATTGCCGACGAGCCCTTCTGACCCTTGCCGAAAGCCTCCTCGACCTCATGGACCTCGGTGCGCTGCAGGTTGCGGACCTCCATGGCCATCTGCTCGATGCTGGCGCCGATCAGGGCGATGGCGGCCAGGTACCAGGCGTGACGGTCACGCTGGATGACCTGTGTGGAGACCGCGGCCGACTCGATGCCGAGGTGCTCGCAGACATACTGCTGGACGAACGGCGGGATGTTGGCGTAGTTGCCGACGGCTCCGCTGATCTTGCCCACCTCGACGCCACGGGCGGCCTGCTCGAAACGCTCGATGTCGCGCTTCATCTCCGAGTACCACAGCGTCCACTTCAGGCCGAAGCTTGTGACGTCGGCGTGGATGCCGTGGGTGCGGCCCATGCAGGGAATGTCCTTGTACTTCATGGCCTGGCCGCGGAGCATCTCCAGGAAATTCCTCAGGTCCTCACGCAGGATGTCGTTGGCCTGCTTGATCAGGTAGCCGTTGGCGGTGTCGACGACATCGGTGCTGGTCAGGCCATAGTGCACCCACTTGCGCTCCTCGCCCAGGCTCTCGCTGACGGCGCGGGTGAATGCCACGATGTCGTGGCGTGTCTGCTCCTCGATCTCCTTGATGCGCGGGATCGAGAATGTGGCGTTGGCGTAGAGCTTCTCAATGTCCTCGGGGGGCACCACACCCAGCTCGCGCCATGCTTCGGCCGAGAGTAGCTCGACCTTCAGATAGGCGTCGAATTTATTCTGTTCAGTCCATACGGCCCTCATCGCGGGCCGGGAATAACGTTCAATCATGATTCAGTAATTTATTTACTTACACGGTTCAGATAACATTCCAGGGTGTTCTCCATGAGGCATGCGCGCGTCATAGGGCCTACGCCTCCGGGAACGGGAGTGATCAGGAGCGCGGCATCCTTGACGGCGTCGTAATCCACGTCGCCCACCAGCTTGCCGGTCTCAGGGTCGCGGTTGATTCCAACATCAATCACGGTGGCGCCCGGTTTCACGAACTCGGCGCCTGCGAAGCGGGGACGCCCCACGGCCACTACCAGGATATCGGCGCGGCTGGCGATCTCCGGGAGATTCCTGGTGCGGCTGTGGGCCATGGTTACCGTGGCGTTGCGGTCCAGCAGCATCTTGGCCATTGGAAGGCCCACGATATTGCTGCGGCCGATGACCACGGCGTTCTTGCCCTCGATCTCGACATCATGCTCGTCCAGCATCTTCATGATGCCCTTGGGGGTGCAGGGCGCGATGCATGGACGCTTCTGCCACAGCGCGGCGACGTTGTGAGGATGGAATCCATCCACATCCTTCTCCGAGCTGATTGCCTCGATGACACGGTCCTCGTTGATATGTTTGGGCACGGGGAGCTGTACCAGTATGCCGTCCACTTCAGGATCTTCGTTCAGCCGCTGTATCTCGTTCAGAAGCTCCTGCTCGGTCGTGGCCTCGGGCATACGTATGGTGGTTGACTTGAAGCCCACCTGCTCGGCATCCTTGCCCTTGGACTTGACGTAGGACTGCGAGGCGGGGTCCTCGCCTACCAGGATCACGGCGAGATGCGGTGCGCGGCCATACCTGGCCACGCATTCCTTGACACGCTCGGCGACAGCCTCCTTGGTGGCCTTGGCCAATGCTTTTCCGTCTATATTCATAAGGATTATACTGTTATTTGGCGGTTTCGGCTGCGCCGATGTCGCTGCGATGGAACAAACCGGGAGATAGCTGCGCCACATGGGCGGTGTCCTTCAGGGCACGGGTGCGGGCCTCGGACAGCTCCTTTCCGGACTCGGTGACCATCAGCACGCGGCCTCCGTTGGAAACAAGCTTTCCGTCAACTGACTTGGTGCCCATGTGGAACACCTTGCCCTGGATATCGTCCAGACCGTTGATCTCGATGCCCTTCTGGTATGAGCCGGGATACCCCTCGGCGGCCAGGACTATGCCCAGGCGCGTCTCGGGATCCCATTCGATCTCCACGTCCCTGCCGTCCAGGACTGAATCCACCACCTTGTAGAAGTCGGACTTCATACGCGGCAGAACCACCTCGGTCTCGGGATCTCCGAAACGGGCGTTGAACTCTATGACCTTAGGCACGCCGTTGTTCAGGATCAGGCCGCCGTAGAGCACTCCGGTGAAGGGATATCCCTCGTCGACCATGGCCTGGGCAACAGGTTTCAGGATGGTGTCGAGCGCGGTCTGACGGATTTCCTCGGTCACGAAGGGAACGGGCGAGTAGGCGCCCATGCCTCCCGTGTTGGGACCGCGGTCGTTGTCGAAGGCGCGTTTGTGGTCGCGGGCTATGGCCAGAGGATAGACCTTAGAGCCGTTCACCAGACACATGAAAGAGAATTCCGGCCCATCCAGAAATTCCTCCACCACCACGCGTCCCTTGCCGAACTCGTCGTCCAGCAGCATGTTGCGCAAGGCGGCCTCTGCCTCCTCGTGGCTCTGTGCCACTACCACACCCTTGCCGGCGGCCAGCCCGTCATACTTGATGACGGAACGTTCCGGACCGGCCATGACGTATGCCAGCGCCTCGTCGAAATCGTCGAACGTGCGCGACGCGGCGGTGGGTATGCCGTGACGCTGCATCAGGTCCTTGGCGAAGGCCTTGGACGACTCGATCTGAGCCGCGGCCTTGGTGGAGCCGAAGATGCGGAGGCCACGGCTGCGGAACTCATCGACTATACCGGCTGCCAGCGGCACTTCAGGACCGACGATGGTCAGGTTGACGCAGGCGTCGGTGGCGAAGCGGGCCAGGTTGTCGATGTCCGTCACGGGAATCTCGACCGGAGTGGCCTGGGTGTCGATTCCGGCATTGCCGGGGGCGCAGTAGATGCGGCCCACCGACTCCGAGCGCTTCAGCGCGTCGACGATGGCGTGCTCGCGGCCGCCGCTGCCTATTACCAATACATTGTAGCTCATTGTCGTATCAATGTTTGAAGTGACGCATGCCTGTGAACAGCATCGTGATGCCCTTCTCGTTGGCCTTGACGATACTGTCGTTGTCGCGGATGGAGCCACCGGGCTGCACGATGGCGGTCACGCCGTACTGTGCGGCCTGCTCGACGGTGTCGTCAAACGGCAGGAAGCCGTCGGAAGCCAGTACCAGGCCCTCGGTGGCGCCTGTGGCACGAGCCTCCTCCAGAGCGATGGTGGCGGAACCGACGCGGTTCATCTGGCCGGCGCCCACGCCAAGTGTCTGGCCGTTCTTCACGACCACGATGGCGTTGGACTTGACATGCTTCACGATCTTCCAGCCGAAATTCATGTCCTCCAGTTCCTGTGCGGTGGGCTTGCGCTCGGTGACACACAGCTCGGGGGTTATAGTCATGCACTCGGTGTCGGCGTCCTGAACCAGCAGGCCGCCTGTAACTCCAGTGTACTTGGGACGCTTGCAGCGCGGAGCGGACATGTCGATCACCAGTACGCGGAGATTCTTCTTCTTGGCCAGTACCTCCAGCGCCTCGGCGCTGAACGACGGAGCCATCACGATCTCAAGGAATATTGGTTTCAGGGCCAGGGCTATCTCCTCGGTCACCTCGCGGTTGAAGGCGACGATACCGCCGTAGATGCTGACCTTGTCGGCCTCGTACGCGCGTGTCCAGGCCTCGAAAGCATCCTTGCCGACCGCGGCGCCGCAGGGATTCATGTGCTTCAGGCCCACGCAGAAGGGCTCGCTGAACTCGGAGGTAATCTCCAGAGCGGCGTTGGCGTCCTGGATATTGTTGTAGCTCAACTCCTTGCCCTGCAGCTGACGTGCGTTGGCAACGGAAAATGTGCCGGGGTCAGCCTCCTTGTAGAACTTGGCCTGCTGATGGGGATTCTCGCCGTAACGCAGGGTCTGTACCAGATCGAAGTCCAGGAAGAGCTTCTCGTTCAGACCGGCCTTCTCGCGCATGTAGGTGGCGATGTGGGCGTCGTACTGCGCGGTATGGGTATATGCCTTGGCCGACAGACGGATACGCGTCTCATAGTCGGTGTCGCCGTTCTGGCGGATCTGCTTCAGCACCTCATCGTAGTCATTGGGGTCGCATACCACCGAGACTGCGGCGAAATTCTTGGCGGCGCTGCGCAGCATGGAGGGACCGCCTATATCGATGTGCTCGACGGCGTCCTCAAGAGTGCAGTCGGGTTTGGCTACCGTAGCCTCGAAGGGATAGAGGTTCACACAGACCATGTCGATGGTCTCGATGCCGTTCTCCTTGAGCTGCGCCATGTCGCCGGGGTTATCGCGACGACCTAACAGGCCGCCGTGAACACGGGGATGGAGTGTCTTGACACGTCCGCCGCAGATCTCGGGGAAACCGGTCACCTCGCTGATGCCGGTGGTGTGTACTCCACTTTCTTCCAGCAGTTTCTGGGTGCCTCCGGTGGCGATGATCTCCCAGCCCTGCTCCACCAGGCCCTTGGCGAAATCCACCAGGCCTGTCTTGTCACTAACGCTGAATAATGCGCGCATCTTGCTGTTATAGTTGTTTGCCGGAGCCGCCGGATCAGTTGCAATATGGTTCGGCCGGCTCCAGATAATTTCTAATACCTGATTTTTAACTCCTAATTATCATAAGGTGACACCGCTGCCCTTGACGACATCGCCGATCACCGACGGCTTCAGACCCGAAGCCTGCAAGGACTCCAGCGCCGCGGGAACGTCGGCCGGATTAACCGCCAGAACCATGCCGATACCCATGTTGAAGATGTTGAACATCTCGCGGTGAGGAATCTGGCCGTACTTCTCCAGGAAATGGAAGACCGGCAGGATTTCCCATGAGCCTTCGTTGATGGCCGCGCCCAGTCCGTCGGGCAGGATACGGGGAATGTTCTCGTCGAATCCGCCGCCCGTGATGTGGGCCACGCCGTGGACGCTGACCTTCTTCATCAGGGCCAGAACCTGCTTGCAGTAGATCATGGTGGGAGTCAGCAGGACGTCACCCAATTTACGGTCGCCCAGTTCGGGATAGACCTTCTGCAGGTCCAGGCCGGCGTCCCTGACAATCTTGCGTACCAGCGAGAAACCGTTGGAGTGCACACCTGTGGAGGGAATACCGATCAGTGCGTCACCCTCGGCCACAAGCGAGCCGTCGATCAGCTGGTCCTTCTCCACCGCACCGACGGTGAAGCCTGCAATGTCGAACTCGGCGGGGTCGTACATGCCGGGCATCTCGGCGGTCTCGCCGCCCACCAGCGCGCAGCCGGCCTGACGGCATCCCTCGGCCACACCTGCAACGATGGACTCAACCACCGCAGGCTCGTTCTTGCCCACGGCCACGTAGTCCAGGAATACCAGCGGCTCGGCGCCCTGCGCCAGCACGTCGTTGACGCACAT
The DNA here is from genome assembly GCA_019416425.1 of Bacteroidales bacterium. Classification (GTDB taxonomy): domain Bacteria; phylum Bacteroidota; class Bacteroidia; order Bacteroidales; family Muribaculaceae; genus Lepagella. The sequence continues at coordinate 25,817 of DXXK01000076.1, read as the reverse complement.
GGCCACCGCGTCGATGCCGACCGTGTCGTAACGGCCCATGGCAAAGGCGATCTTCAGCTTGGTGCCGACACCGTCCGTGCCGCTGACCAGAATGGGATGCTTCATGTTCAGTGCCCCGAGGTCGAACATGCCGCCGAACGAGCCGATGCCCCCCATGCAACCGAACCGGCTGGTGCTGGCGACATGCTTCTTGATGCGGCTTACTACCTCATATCCGGCCTCAAGATTCACGCCGGACGCTTCATAATGTTCTGCCATATATGCTATTGTGTTTTGTTATTTCATGGATTTCAGACGGGCGTCGATCTCGCGGTAAGCGCCGATCACGTTCCCAAGGTCGCGACGGAAACGGTCCTTGTCAAGTTTCTCGTTGGTGTCCATGTCCCAGAAGCGGCATGTGTCCGGGCTGATCTCGTCGGCCAGCACTATGCGGCCGTCCGAGGTCTTGCCGAACTCGATCTTGAAGTCCACCAGCCGGACGTTGATTCGGCTGCAGATGTCCTTCAGCAGCTCGTTGATACGGGCTGTCATGCCGTAGATCTCCTTGAGCTCGTCGTAGGTGGCGGCGCCCAGTGCCACCGCATGATCATCGTTGATCAGCGGGTCGCCCAGGGCGTCGTCCTTGTAGCAGATCTCGGTGACGGGACTGGCCAGAGGGGTACCCTCCTCGATGCCCAGACGCTTGGACATGGATCCCGCCACCACGTTGCGGACTATGACTTCCAACGGGAAAATCCTGACTTTGCGGCACAGCTGGTCGCGACCGTTCAGAGTCTCGATGTAGTGGGTGGGCACGCCTGCCTCCATCAGCCGGTTGAAGAACACCGTGGCGATGGCGTTGCACAGCACACCCTTCGAGTTGATGGTGCCATGTTTCAGGTTGTTGTAGGCCGTGGCGTCATCCTTGTAGTGAATTATCACCTGGTCGGGATGGTCCGTGGCGTAGACCTGTTTGGCCTTTCCCTCGTAGAGAAGCTCTTTCTGTACCATATTAGGATTCTCGATATTAATGTTTGGGTTGTCTGAACAACCTTACTTGTTTCTGAAATACTTCACGGCGTTGGCGAAGAGGTTCTGACGCTTCTGTCCCGGCACGTTGATCATCAGGCCGTCGGCGTAACGCTCGGAGTGGCCCATCTTGCCAAGGATCAGGCCGTCGGGACTGATGATGCCCTCGATGGCGTAATCGGAACCGTTGGGATTCTCCGGAGAGGTCATCGTCGGGTTGCCCTGGATGTCGGCATACTGGAAAGCGACCTGTCCGTTCTCGAACAGACGCTTGCCGAGCTCGGGATTGACGGTGAAGCGGCCCTCGCCGTGACTCATGGCGATATGGTGGATGTCACCCGTGGTGAATCCGTCGAGCCAGGGCGACGCCGTGGTGCCTACGCGGGTGGCGGCCATCTGCGAGATGTGACGGTTGATGTCGTTGCGCGCCAGCGTGGGCGACTGCTCGGTCAGTTCGCCGATCTTACCGTCGGGCAACAGTCCGGACTTGACAAGAGCCTGGAAGCCGTTGCAGATACCGATGATCAGACCCTTGCGCTCCAGCAGACGCTGGATAGCGGCCTTGACCTCGGGATTCAGCAGCACGGCGCTGATGAACTTGCCCGAGCCGTCGGGCTCGTCGGCGGCCGAGAAGCCACCGGAGATGGCCAGGATCTGGCACTTGTCGATGTTGTCGGCGAATTCGCGGCAGGAAGCCTCGACATCCTCGGCCGAGAGGTTACGGAACACTGAGGTTACCGTACGCGCGCCCTCGCGCTCGAAGGCTGCGGCCATATCGTAGTCGCAGTTCGTGCCGGGGAACACGGGGAGGAACACCAGCGGATTCTCCACAGGCTGGCCGGGATACTTGGGGGCGGTCTTGCCGGCGCTATCGCCCTTGGGAGCCTCGCCGCTGACGTCGGTACAGTCGGGGAAGACCGTAGCGAAACGGCGGCGGTTGGTCTCGCGCAGCTCGTCAATGGTGAACTTCTCGCCGTTCAGCGTGACGGTGGGCTCAACGATGGTCTGGCCGATGTACATGGCCTCCTCGATGCCCAAGATATCCGACTCGTTGGCCTCGACAAGAATCGAGCCGTAAAGTGTGTCGAACAGCATCCGGTCGTTGGGCAGCGAGACGTTGGCGCCGATGCCGTTACCGAACGACATCTTGGCGATGGCCTCGGCCACACCACCTCGGCCAATGGCCCAGGCGGCACGGATTATGCCTTTCTGGATGGCCTCGTGCACCTTGTCGAACACCTCGGCCACGCTTGCGCTGTCGGGCATGCCGTTGGCGCGGACACGCGGACTGATCAGATGCAGCGAGTCGAGCGGCTCCTTGAACTCGGGGCTGACGGCCTTGGTGGCGTTCATGGTGGTGACTGCGAACGCAATCAGCGTCGGCGGTACATTGAGATGTCCGAACGTACCGCTCATGGAGTCCTTGCCGCCGATTGACGGCAGACCTAATTCCTTCTGCATGCGCAGGGCGCCGAGCAGGGCGCTCAGCGGCTTGCCCCACGATTCGGGAGTGTGCATGCGCTCGAAGTATTCCTGGTAGGAGTAGCGCAGCTTGCGGAAGTCGGCACCGGCTGCCACTGCCTTGGCTGCAGCGTCGACCACTGCCCATGCGGCGCCGTGGTAAGGGCTCCATTCCGTCAGATAGGGATCGAAACCGTAGCTCATGATGGAGGCGGTGTCGGTGTGGCGCTTGCCCGTAGGCAGTTTCTGCAGCGACACCTGTGTCGGAGTGCCGGCGAACTTGCCGCCGTAGGGCATCAGCACTGTAGTGGCGCCGATCGACGAGTCGAACATCTCCTCCAGACCACGCTGGTCGGTGACGTTCATGTCGTTCAGGTTATTGAGTATCTTCTCGCGGAGGGTGTCTCCCTCCACGTCGCGGCTGAAGGGCTTGCGGTCCTCGATGGCCTGGATGTTGGCCACGGTGTAGCGCGGAGCTCCGGCCGAGTCGATGAAGCTGCGTGCGATGTCGGCCACGGCCTTGCCTCGACGGAACAGGCGCATGCGGCCCGTGTCGGTGACGTTGGCTATGTGGCGAACCTCTATGTTCTCCTCATGGCAGTAACGCTCGAACTCCTCGCGGTCCTTGGCGTCGACAACCACCGACATACGCTCTTGGCTCTCGCTGATGGCCAGCTCGGTGGGGTTCAGGCCGTCGTACTTGACGGTTACGTTGTCCAGGAAGATGTCCAGGCCGTCGGCCAGCTCGCCGATGGCCACGCTGACGCCGCCGGCGCCGAAGTCGTTGGACTTCTTGACCAGGCGCGTCACCTCGGGACGGCGGAACAGACGCGACAGCTTGCGCTCCTCGGGGGCGTTACCCTTCTGTACCTCGGAGCCGCAAACCTCCAGCGACTCCTCGGTGTGCTCCTTGCTGGAGCCGGTGGCACCGCCGATGCCGTCGCGGCCGGTACGGCCTCCGAACATCAGCACCACGTCGCCGGGCTGCGGCGACTCACGGCGTACGGCGTCGGCGGGAACGGCACCGACAACGGCGCCTACCTCCAGTCGCTTGGCGGTGTAGCCGGGATGGAAAATCTCGCGTACATGGCCTGTGGCCAGACCGATCTGGTTGCCGTAGGAGGAGTAACCTGCTGCGGCGCCTCGGGTTATGACGCGCTGCGGCAGCTTGCCGGGAAGCGTGTCGGCCACGGGGGCGTAGATGTCGCCGGCGCCGGTGACACGCATGGCCTGGTAGACGTAGGCACGGCCCGACAGCGGGTCGCGGATGGCACCCCCCAGACAGGTGGAGGCACCTCCGAACGGCTCGATCTCCGTGGGATGGTTATGGGTCTCGTTCTTGAACTGCAGCAGCCAGCGCTCGGTCTTGCCGTCCACGTCCAGGTCGACGTAGATGGAACAGGCGTTGTTCTCCTCGCTCTGCTCCAGGTCCTCCAGCTTGCCGTTGGCGCGCAGCCAGCGTGCGCCGATGGTGGCCAGGTCCATGAGGTGAAGCGGTTTCTCGTCGCGGCCCAGCTCATGGCGCATGTCCTTCCAGATCTGCAGTGCCTGGCGTATGTCGTCGGCGATGGGGCTGTCCTCCACGGTGATGTCGCTCAGACGGGTGGTGAAGGTGGTGTGGCGGCAGTGGTCGCTCCAGTAGGTGTCGAGGATACGGATCTCCGTCTCCATGGGGTCGCGGCCTTCGCCGGCGAAGTATTTTACGGCCTCCATCAGGTCGTCGGCACTCATGGCCAGCCCCATCTGCTGGCGCAACGCGTCGGCGGCCTCTCGGTCCATCTTGATGAAACCGTCGATCACGCCTACCGGCGTCTCGGCGCCACGCTCGGGGAGTGCAAGACGGCTCATGTCCTTCTCGCGGTTCTCCACGGCGTTGATCAGATAGCGGGCCACGCGCTGACGCTGCTCGTCGGTCAGGGTGTCGTCGAAGATGTAGAGGCGGGCGGAAGTCACCTCGATGTCCGCGCCAGGCTCCACCAGGCGGACACAAGCCGCGGCGGCGTTGGCACGCTGGTCGAACTGGCCGGGAAGAGGCTCCACAGCCAGGCAGGGTGCCACGGTCAGGTCAATCTCGTCGCTGACGGTGTCGGTGGCCTTCTCGCCGAAGACGGCGTAGCGGGTCTTGTCAAGCAGTTCGGGAGTGAACCCGAACAGGTCGTAAACAGCCACGATGCGCAGGTCCTTCAGGTTCAGACCCAGCGTGGTGTTGAGCTCGCGGCGCAGGCTCTGTGCCTCGCTGCGGAACTCTGGGCGTTTCTCTACGAATATTCTGTTAGCCATATATCTTACTTAAGCAAGCTATCGGTTTGATTATTGACTTAAATTACGGTTTCCAGGACCTTGCGGCTCTGCTCGGCGCGGAAGTCGGCGAGTTTGGCGGCGAGGTTCTGGTCGGTGACGGCCATGATCTCGATGGCCAGCAGTGCGGCGTTCTTGGCGCCGTCGATGGCGACGGTGGCCACGGGTATTCCGCTGGGCATCTGTACTGTGGACAGCAGCGAGTCGATGCCGCGGAGTGCGGCCGACATGATGGGTACGCCGATCACGGGCAATGTGGTGTGCGCGGCCACGACACCGGCCAGGTGTGCGGCACCGCCGGCGGCGGCGATGAATGCGCAGAATCCCTTCTGGCGGGCGTCCTTAAGCCATTCCTCCAGGGCTGCGGGGGTGCGGTGGGCGCTGTAGACACGCTTGTCGTACTCGACACCGAATTTGTCCAGCATCTCGAAGGCTCCCTTCATGACTCCTAAGTCCGAGGCTGAACCCATTACCACTCCAACTTTCATGATATAACCTTAATTTATGAAATGTTAAAAATAAATACGCAGGCGCCCGGTATGGCCGTGCGCCTGCGTATCCTAATTCGTTTCACTATTCACCATGGCATGCGCGCGGTTGGTTCGCACACGTCCCGTCTGCTGCATGTCCCCGGTAAGGAACGGACCACAGCATGCTTGTCGGAACTGCTTACAAATCACTCGTTTGCCTGTCATAATAATGCGCGGCACACCGGGCGCCGCTGGTGTATATAGTATACAGTACAGAAAGTGGGACTCGAACCCACACAGCCTCATCGGCCAAGGGATTTTAAGTCCCTCGTGTCTACCATTCCACCATTTCTGCGAACCGTACAAGGGTGTTTGATATTGCCTCGTACTATTAGACTGCAAAATTACAAAAAATTTTTCAATTGACGAAATTAGAAAGAATTTTTATGTCTTAATTTTATTTAACCCGAGGGTGCCTATAGTTGGCAGTCATATCGGTTAATTTTGCATCGTAATCAAATAAACGGATAAGAATACGGATAAGAATATGGCAACAACAGCAAACACTTATGGCATGGAGAGGGCGATTGCGGAGGGACGCTACCGCCTGAACGAAAACCGTACGGGGATGGTGGTTGGAACGAGCGAGATGCCGCGTCGCGTGCGGATTCCGTCGGGCACCGGCCGTCCGATGAAGTACGGCGACAAGATCTTTATCCGTCTGGAGGTACCTTACGGGAAGGGGATGAATTTCAGCACCGAGGAGGTTTCGGACATGACGGAGGTATTGGGGGTGGTACGCGAACGGACCCGCGGCATGCAGGGTCTGTACAAGATGGTGATCCGCAACGCCTCGCAGGGCTGGTCGCTGGAGCGTCCGCTGCGCCTCTACGCCCCGCGCTTCGCTCCCCGCGGCTTCGGCAACATCCGCATCCACGAACCGTCCACCTCCACTCCCCTCACCCGCTGGGAATCCAGACTATAGCAGCTTAGGCATTGACTGTACGGTCAATGATGCGGAGCTTGGCTTGGGATGGCTCGGCATAGGCGTTGCAGGCGGCAAGGTAATTCTTCAGCTCAGTGAAGTCCGAGCCATACAGATTGTCGCTGAACTGGTGCAGCTTAGTCATCACATTTATATAAGCCATCGGATCCTTGTGTCGCGTCAGTTTGCGCAACGCAAGGATGTAATCCTCGCGGAAAACCGTAGGGACTATTATTCTGGATTGGTCGGCACGCACAAGCTCGGCATTCATCATCACACGCGCCATCCGTCCGTTGCCGTCATTGAAGGGATGCACTTCGCTGATCATGAACATCATGAATATGGCTCGGGCAAAGGGGTCGGTAAGCGCGGCATAATATTTGAATCCTTGCGACAACGTGCCTTTCACAAGCTGGTGGTCCACAAACTCCGTCATTCCGGCCCGGTTATTCTTCATTTTGAAAATATCGGGATTCATGTATGGCCGTCCTTCCAACAGGATGCTGTGGCGATGACTCAGAATCGAGAACAGTTCCTTAGGCGACGTTGGCGTCTTCACCATCTCCGAACGGTTCGACAACACCTTGAAGGTTCCGAGGATATCATGCGAATCCTCGTCACGCCGTGGCATCGGGATACCGGAATCCACAATGGCCTTCGCCTCGTCAATCTCAAACTCCGTCCCCTCGATATAATTGGAGAAATAACTTTCGAAGAATGAGAAAAGGCGAAAGGATTCCTCGTCGGTATTACGGTTGTTTCGGATAACGAAATAACGGTCCTTAATGGCATCGAAAAGAATCTGGAACAACTCGACTCTTGAGGCATCGAAAGGGTTGCCGGCCGCCAATGCCTTGGCAGAATCTGTGGTCAGGACTTTGGAGTCGTGCGTTGACAGCAGCGCCGAGATTATATTGTTGATTCGACTGAACTCCGTCTGCATGTCAAGTTCATCGGCCACTATCCTCAGCTCGTCGCGATACTCGTTCAGTCTCGCCTCGCCTCCGGTCAACAGAATCTGCTCAAGCTTATTTTCAATCACTTCGATGGGCAGGATACGTGACTCACCACCCCGTTTTCTAGACAGCTGCATATTCTCGAGCATATACCGGTGTTCCCCGGATATGTACATCCCCATGAAAGGAATGTCATGAGCCGATGCCTTGGGTCCCTTTACAAAATTCAGTATGATTCCCGGCAAGTCCGTTACGCGCCTTGTCGTGGAATTCGTCAGAAAGAAGTCCCCGGTCTCCGTAGGGCGCATTTCCTTGGCACTCCGGTGACTGATCAGAGCGTTCGGATAACGGTAGACCAGTATGTCCATCAGATTCCGGCGGACAATGTTTTCCAGGCTGTCCACCAGATTGGTGGTGTAAATACGGGGAGCCACTTTACGCAGTTCTCCATTCTTCTCCTTCTGGTTGATCAGACGCGAGACATTCGGATCCGAGGAGCCGAATATTATTTCCTTCTGAGTATCCACCCTAGCCGCCATACAAAAAATCACTATTAATCGAATACAAAAATACAAATTTCTACGATTATAACGCCTGAAAATACAAATTTTTGCGATTATAACGCCGAAAATTACAAATTTTTGCGATTAAGAGGGTCAAAAATACAAATTCCTGCGATTATAACGCCGAAAATCACAAATTCCTGCGATTAAGAGACCCGAAAGTATAAATTTCTGCGACTAAAGTGTGTTTAACGACAACAACCATGCTTGAACAACAAACTTTCTCGTTGATTTTTTCGTTAACATTTTGCAGGTACACAAAAAAGTTGTACCTTTGCATCAGAGTTCATTCCTCATTTGAGGAAAGGAAATCGAAAAACGCAAGCCTCGAAGCTCTGCGTTTTTCGCTTTTTATAGGAGGTTGGGCAATCTGCGATAGGATTATTTACCATTTTTGCGGTGGGACTTTTTGTTGTAGTAGCCGCCGATCAAGCCGCCGATTATTCCGGCTGCTATGGGGAGGTATATGTACCAAGGTAAATTCATAGCGTACAGTATTTGAGTTTTTTACTATTGTTTAACTCTGCCTGGAGACTTATCATTTAGTTCTGCCGGATAACTTATTATCATCTCTGCAGGAAAACTTATTGCTTAACTCTGCAAGGCGACTTATTGCTTAACTTTGTAGGGCGGCGGAGAGGGCCGCGATGTCGGATGGGGTGGTTGCCCAGGAGGTGACCAGACGGATCGGGGTCGCTTCGGGACCGCGAGGGCCCCAGTATTCAAACTGAACGGACTGCGACAGTCGGTCGATCAGTGCATTGTCCAGAAGGAAGAACTGCTGATTGGTCGGCGAATCGACATACAACGGACAGCCGTTGTCCAGCATCACCTGCCGCAGCTCCATGGCCCTCGTAATGGCATTGCGCGAATACTTCATATACAGGTCGTCGGTAAACAGCGTCACGAACTGCAGTCCCAACAGACGACCCTTGGCCAGCAACGCCCCATGCTGCTTGATCAACGAGTTGATCCTGGGGATGATGTCACGGCGGCGCGACACGATGGCCTCGCCGAACAGGGCACCCTGCTTGGTGCCGCCGATATAGAATATGTCGGCCAGCCGTGCGATGTCGGGCAATGTCAGGTCACACTGCGGCGACGCAAGACCGTATCCCAACCGGGCACCGTCGATATAGAGCGGGATGTTGTGCTTCCGGCAGGCGGCATGGATGTCCTCCAGCTCCTTCCGGCTGTATAAAGTGCCGAGCTCGGTCGGGAAGGATATGTAGACCATACCCGGTTCCACCATGTGCTCCCAGGTCTCGTCGGCAAAGAAGTCAGTGACATAACGGTCAATGTCGGCGGCTGCAATCTTGCCGTCAACGGTGGGCAACGTCAGCACCTTGTGGCCGAACGCCTCGATGGTACCGGCCTCATGCACGTTGATGTGCGAGGTCTCGGCAGCCAGCACGCCCTGGCACTTGCCCAACAAGCCGTCGACAACCAGGGAATTCGCCTCCGTACCGCCGATAACGAACTTTACCAGACCTTCCTCCAGACCGCAGGCCTGAAGGATCGCCGACTCGGCAACCCGGCAATATTCATCCGCGCCGTAACCGGGCGTACATTCCATGTTGGTACGTACCAGCGCCTCCATGATCTCCGGGACCGCGCCGCACATATAGTCGCTCTTGAAGTACACCATATCAATATTCATAGCCCCCCTCGCGAATCAGTTTCCTGTCTTCGTCCACCTTCGATCCGATGGTGGTGAGCATATCGCCCATGATGCCGCCGTTCATGCCGATGCGGAGCGCCCGCAGCTGGACGTCGCGGCTCAGCTTGGCGCGGCCACCGGCAAACCGCAGTGTCTTGGAGGGATGGATGAAACGGAAGAACGCCACGGTGTTCAGGATCTCATCCTCGGGCAGAGGATCGGCGTTCTCCAACGGTGTTCCGGGAATGGGACACAGCACGTTGATGGGTATGGAATGCGGATTGACGCGTAACAGCTCCAGAGCCAGCTCGATGCGCTGCCGGCGGCTCTCCCCCATTCCGATTATGCCGCCGCTGCATACCTCCATGCCGATCTGGCGCGCCATCTGTATGGTGCGGATCTTGTCCTCGACGGTATGTGTGGTGCAGAGAGTGCCGAAATACGACGGGGCGGCCTCCAGATTGCAGTGGTAGCGCGTCACGCCGGCATCGTGCAGCTTGTGCAGTTCTTCCTTGCCGAGCAATCCCAACGAAGCGCATAGGTTCAGTCCTCCCTGCTCGCGTAGCTCATTGATGTACCCGCAGACGGTGTCGAGTTCCCTGCCCTGCATCCTGCGGCCGCTTGCCACGAGCGAGAACCTCTTGATGCCGGCCTCGCGGTTAAGCCGGGCCATCTCCATGCACTCGTCATGGCCCACCAGGGCGTAGGTATCTATCTTGGTCTTATAATGAGCCGATTGCGCGCACCATTTGCAGTTCTCGGGACATTTCCCGGAGCGTGCGTTGATGATGGAGCAGGAATCGAACGTCTTGTCGCACAGGGCGGCGGTTATCTCCTCGGCGCCCTGCCACAGCTCCTCCTGCTGCGAGGGCTCCACCTCGCACAGCGACAGGGCCTCGTCGCGGGTCAACCCCGCGCCGCTGAGCACCTTATCCTTCAGTTTCTTGATGTCAACCATAGTACCTAAATTTGGCATCCCCAAAAGGCGATGCCGAATCATAACGCAAAAATAACAAAATAATTCAAGACAAGCAAGCACAGCTACATATCCTGCATGGACAGGACCGTCAAGGAATGCGAGTAGGAAGCAAGTTGCTTGTTCACGGCCAGAAAAGCCGAGACCTTGTCGCGGAGCAATGCCTCCCTGTAACGGGACGCGTCACGCTTCACCTCGATGAAATCAATCTTCTTCTCGATATCGTCGGAAGCGACGATGTCGATTTCATTGGTTCCCTTTCTGTTCCACCATCCGCCAATGCGCGTATAGGCTTCCGTTTCCGCAAACTTCTGACGGAAATAACGTTCCAGCATAAAACCTGAGAAGGTTGTATAGTCCCGTTTGATCAGGTCCCGCATCCTGGAGTAGGCCCCGATCTCAAGCATATAGCCATATTTGAACACGAACCGGAACCAGAAGGTCAGGAAATTGTCCTTGATCACATACTGCATGTTCCGTGTGCTGTTGTCCTGATAGATCGGCAGTTTCCTGGAAATCAATTCATAGTCATCCTCCAGTTTTGTAAGATAACCACCGACCTCCTTCCCTACCACCATCTCGATCTCAGCACGTGTGGAGTGGCCGCCGGCAATGGCTGAAAGAATGGAGAAATAGACACCGTATTCCTTCTTGAATTCACCCAACAGCATTACCCTCCCTTCCTCGATGAAAGGAGAGCCATCGCATATCATCCTGTCAATCATGGACTGGGTCGAGAAGTCATCGTCCTCCACAAACAACTCCACGTATTTGGCCACACCCCCGGTAAAGGAATACAGTGCCAGTAAATCCTCCGGTACATAGTCCGGATGATAGTAAGCCAGGATCTCCTTCAGCACCGACGTGGAGAACGGCTTCAGCCGAATCATGTTCGTCTCCCGCTGGTAAAGAGGTTGTTCCTTGTCACGGAAAAGCTTGTTCATCATCGAGTTTATCGAGCCACCGACTATCAGATTCATTTTTGCCTTCTCCTTGCCCAGATCCCACAGCATCTGCATGTCGCTGAATATGGATGGATTCACGAGCGAGAAATCCTGAAACTCATCAATGAACAGGGTTATCGGCCTGTCCTGTGCAAGCCGCATAAGATATTTGAAAATCTCGGCGAACGATGAAACGTCGCCCAACATCGGCGCACCGGTCTTTTCCTCAATCTCTTGTAGATAGCCCTTACACAGATCTTTCTCGGCCTTGCGTGACACAAAGAAATATAGAAAAAGGTCCCGTCCTGCATCGAGGCCATCCTCCTCATGCCCCACGGCATGCAACACCAACGTAGTCTTGCCGATACGTCTTCTACCGGTAATTACCGTAAAACGCGCACTCGAATGGGACTTCTCCCTGATCTGGCGCAATAATGCAATTTCTTTCTTCCTGTCGAAAAATTTCATCTTCCCCTTAATTCATTTTCGAAACCACCGTTTCCGAAACCACCGTTTCCGAAACCATAGTTTCCGAAACCATAGTTTCGCAAATTTAGTGATAATTTCTCAAATAACCAACTTATATTGCTCATTTTAAATTGCGTGAAAGTTGCGCGACCACCCCGTGGTCGGTGCTACGCGGATATGAATACCCCACGTCAAACGGCACAGCCGGTTTGACGTGGGGCTACGTTCCACCCCTCCAGGGTCGGTCTTTATTACTTCTCTGCCGGGAATCTATGGAATTTCCGGCCCGGGTCTTGATGACTTCTCTGCCTGGAATACTATGGGATTTCCGGGGTCTACAGGCTTAGCGGCATTCCATCTTGATCTCGGATGCGGCCTGGTCCACCAGGCGGACAGCCTTGCCGACGGTGTCGGCGGTGGCCAGCATCACGCCCATGCGGCGGTGGCCGTGTACCTCAGGCTTGCCGAAGATGCGCATGTCGGTGCCGGGATGGCTCAGGGCCTGCTCCATGCCGCTGAACACCACCTGGTTCGAATCGCCGTACGCCAGCAGCGCGCGCGATGCCGAAGGACCGTAGAACTTGATCTCCGGAATGGGGAGACCCAACAGCGCGCGAACATGCAGCGCGAACTCCGACAGGTGCTGCGAGATCATGGTCACCATTCCCGTGTCGTGCGGACGCGGCGAAACCTCGGAGAAGATCACATCATCGCCCTTGACGAAAAGCTCCACGCCGAAGATGCCGTGGCCACCCAGGGCCTCGGTGATCTTGCCGGCGATCTCGCGGGCCTTGACTATGGCCACGTCGCTCATGGGCTGGGGCTGCCAGCTGCGGCGGTAGTCGCCCTGCTCCTGGTAGTGGCCGATAGGCTCGCAGAACGATGTGCCGCCGATGTGGCGCACTGTCAGGAGAGTGATCTCGTAATCGAAATCCACGAAACCCTCCACGATTACGGCGCCTGCGCCCGAGCGGCCCTCCTCCTGCGACATCTTCCAGGCGGCGTCGATCTGGTCCTCGGTCTTGACCAGGCTCTGGCCGTGTCCGCTGCTGGACATCACCGGCTTGACGACGCACGGCAGGCCGATACGCTTAACGGCGGCCTTGAACTCATCCTCGGTCTCGGCGAACTCATAGGGCGACGTGGGGAGCTTCAGCTCCTCGGCCGCAAGCTTGCGGATCTCGCGGCGGTTCATGGTGATGAAAGTTGCGCGGGCGGTGGGAACCACGTTCCAGCCCTCCCGCTCCAGCGCCACCAGCGTGGGCGTAGCGATCGCCTCGATCTCGGGGATGATGTAGTCGGGCTTCTCCTCCTCCACAATCCTGCGGAGCGTGTCGCCGTCCAGCATCGAGAACACGTATGACTTATCGGCCACATGCATTGCCGGGGCGTCGGCATACTTGTCGCAGGCCACTACGGTCAGACCGTAACGCTGCAGCTCAATCACAACTTCCTTGCCGAGCTCGCCGCTGCCAAGCAGCATCGCCTTGCGGCCCGTAGCGCTTCCGGGGGTTCCAATCTCAACCATTGTCGTTACTTTATTCGTTAATTTAAAGGAAAATCTGTTAATGTTTGGGAAATATACTGCAAAATTACGCATATATTATATAATGTGCAAAAACCGATATCCGATTTCGGCAAAATTTTATAACTTTGCATCCGAAAACACACAGAACTCTGCAGACCAAATGCAGTATTTTCACAACCAATAACCCAAACTAAAGAAACCAACAATGATACAGGAAACGAAGGCAGGCCGCTACCACGGCATACTGTTCATGGCGCTCTTCGCATGCGCCGCATGCTTCATCGGCGAATGGAACCTGCTCAAGGCCATCAGTTTCTCACCTCTGATCATCGGCATCATCCTGGGTATGATCTACGCCAATTCGCTGCGTAACAATCTGCCTGAGACGTGGGGTCCGGGCATAAAGTTCTGCTCCAAGACCATCCTGCGTCTGGGCATCATCCTCTACGGCTTCCGCCTGACGTTCCAGGACGTGATCCTGGTGGGAGTCCCCGGCATCACCATCGACGCGATAATCGTGGCGGTGACCATCTTAGGCGGCGTGCTGATCGGCAAGTGGCTCAAGATGGACAGCGACATCGCGCTGCTGACCTCCATCGGCTCGGGCATCTGCGGCGCAGCCGCCGTACTGGGCGCCGAGGCCACCATCAAGACGCAGTCCTACAAGACGGCCGTGGCCGTGGCCACCGTCGTGATATTCGGAACGCTGTCGATGTTCCTCTACCCCATCGGCTACCGCATGGGCATCATCGACCTGACGCCCGAGCAGATGGGCATCTTCTCCGGCGCGACGCTGCATGAGGTTGCGCACGCCGTCGGCGCGGGCAACGCCATGGGCCAGGATATTTCCAACACGGCCATCATCGTCAAGATGATCCGCGTGATGCTGCTGGTGCCTGTGCTGCTGATATTAGGCGTATGGGTCGCAGCCAAGGCCAGGAAGTCCGGCGGCACCGTCGGCAAGACCAAGGTACAGGTACCCTGGTTCGCCGTATGGTTCCTGGTGGTGATCGGGTTCAACTCGTTCAACCTGCTGCCTGCAGCGGTTGTGGGCTGGATCAACGAGTTCGACACGTTCCTGCTGACCATGGCCATGGCGGCATTAGGTGCGGAGACCAGCTTCGACAAGTTCAAGCAGGCGGGCGCCAAGCCTTTCCTCCTTGCCGGAATCCTCTACATCTGGCTGTTGATGGGCGGCTACCTGCTGGCCAAGTACCTGACACCCGTACTGGCGTAACACCCGTTACCGAATAAAACAGGCTCATTTCCCAAATCCTGAAGGGGAATGAGCCTGTTTTTCTTATTGAAATTTCCTTCAGAATTATTAAATTTGCAGTCTGTTTCCATAAGAACCAAAACATCCATGATTTTTTCAAGAACCATACCCTCGGCGAGGAGTCTGACCGCCATATTGTTATTCCTTACAGTCATAACCGCAACCGCGGCGCACCTCAGTCCATCGGAAGCACTGGAACGCGCCTTGAACTCCAGCAAGGCGTTCCCAACGATTTTAAAATCAGCGCCGGCCGACAGGTTCAGCCTTAAAAAGGAAGTCCTTGCACAAAGCGGCACAAGCGGCTGCTATGTATTCTCCATCCCCGGATCCTTTATTATCGTGGCGGCCGATGACCGATGTGAACCCGTCCTTGCTTACGGAGATACCGCTCCCGATGACTGGGACTCGCTGTCTCCGGCCACTGATGCATGGCTGAAGATGTATGCCGAGGAAATCGATCATATCAATCAGATAACTGAGGCTCCTTTCAAGGAATCGCCTGAAAAAGCCCGCGCCAAAATCAATCCCCTCCTTTCCACAAAGTGGGATCAGTGGAGCCCGTACAATGACAAATGCCCGATTTTCACGGGTAATGTTCGATGCGTCACCGGATGCGTGGCCACGGCGGCGGCCCAATTGATGTATAAGTTCAGGAAACCGGCCAAAGGCACCGGTTCGCACTCCTACACCGACGACATCAAAGGCCGGACAGTCACCCTCAGCGCGAATTTCGGCGCCACCTCCTACGACTGGGCTAATATGGCCAACACATTCTCATCTAAAAGCTCCACGGCTGCCAAAAACGCCATCTCGACGCTTATGGCCCACCTGGGAGTAGCCACGGAGATGGACTACGCGATTGGAGGTCAGAACGCAAGCGGCACTCCGGTGGTCAACGCCGGCTCAGGCCTGATCAACTATTTCGGCTATAATAAGGAAATGGCCACCCTTGAGAAGAAGTGCCATACGGCCACCGAATGGGAAGACGCCCTGCATGGAGAATTGACGGCAGGACGCGCGGTACTCTACAGCGGTGGCACCTCCGCATCAAGCCACGCCTTCGTGTGCGACGGCTATGACGGTGCCGGTAAATATCATTTCAACTGGGGTTGGGGAGGACAGGCCGACGGATATTTCTCGCTCTCCGCCCTGAAACCTGCAACGATGTCCGGCACGAAGGACTACACGCCGGAGCAGCTGATGCTGATAGGAGTCAAGCCCGCGGGAGGAGAACACAGACGAGCCAACTTGATCGCACGCAACGGCGTGAAGTCAGACATGTCAATGGGCAGGCGGGGAGGCTCCTTCACGATTGCTCCTGACGGCAACGACGACGCTGCACACGTTGGCTTTTACAACTATACACTCGGCCCTTCAGTCGCCACGATCCAGACCGGAGCAAACGTAGTCAACGGCACTACTGGAGTCACGACTTTCGTGTCCGGACGGACCGATGAGCTCAGATTCCTTTACGGCATATCCGGAATTCCTCTGCCCACAGCCTCTCTTGATCCGGGCACATACAACGTAATCCCGGCGGCAAGAGAGAGCTCCGATGGCGGAAAGGTGTTCAAAATACAATTGACCAGCACATTACCCCGCACTTTCGAGCTTGTGGTCGGCAAGACGTTTGTCAAGCTGTACAACAGTAACACTTCCACCTACACCCTTTTCGCTTCCAACTTCAACCTTCCCTCGGCAGTCTCCTCGGGGCAGTCCATGGATGTCACGGCTACGGTTTCATCGAGATATGCCGGCTACAACGGCAATATTCGTCTTCAGTTCTACGACTTCTCCTCGCTGTCGCTGACCGACGAGGTGACGCTCAGCGACAACATAACCGTCGGCAAGAACGGCGAGACCGCTCTCAGCACGTCTGTCACCGTTCCATACCTTCCCGCCGGGAACTACATCGTTGCTCTGGCCGACGAACGCGGCATTCCCTTTGCCGAGACCGGAGAGATAGCCGTCGAAGGCAGCACTCCGACTTTCACTGTCGACAGTTTCCACGTTTCGCCATCCCCCATCCATTCGGACGACCCGTTCACAGTCACCGGTTATCTTACAGCTCTTGACGGCCGCTATGACGGCACCATACGCTGCCGCCTCCAATCACAGGAGGAGACCATTGTAGCCGAAAGCTCGGATCGGTTAAATGTCACGCTTAAACCCGACTCACGACGTTACTTCTCATTTAGTTTTGAGCCTGTGGCAGAAGGGCAATACGATGTTGTTCTGTTCGATGACGCGTCGGGCGCCGGGCTCACTGTTATCGGACAGGTTACCGTACAGAATTTCAAGCTTGACATCTCCAATGTCGAGATAACAGGCGTGACCATGGCTCATCGCGATTTCGTCGTGGAGTTCGATGTCTCGCTGAACGAAAGGACATACGATTACCTGCTGCTACGCTTTGTCGATGCCTCGACCGGACAGATGTCTTTCTGCTGCAATTATGGATACTGCAGTCTTTCCTCGCTCACGCCCGGGGTTTCATCCCGGCAGTCACTTGAAATCAGCGATTACTATTTCGACATCGAACCGGGGACCTATAACCTTGAATTCATCACAGGTCCCATGTTCGGTGATCTGCACACCTATCCATCCCATCTTAATTACGGACCTGTGGAAATAAGCGATTATATCTGCGACCCCGTGCTGACGGACCTCCCTTACTTCGACGGTACGTCTCCCGTCAATACCATAGTGACAGGCAATTCCTATACCCTCCGTGTGCCTGTCAGGAAATTAACCGGCGATTACAGTTCCGTTCACGCCAATATATGCCGCGCCGACAATGGCGAGACCATCTATTCCGCATATCTTTCCTCAACCTCTCCGCGAGGGACAGAGGAATTGCTGGAAAACCCGGTATACTTCTACGACACCGGTTATCTCGGCAAAGCCTACCTGAATCTCGATGGCTACAATTACACGCATGACTATGCTCCGCTCTGGCCCGAGCGTTTCAATCACGTTCCGCTCCTCATAACCGACCGGTCCGGACTTGACAGCGTCTTCGCCAAGGGACTCCGGGTCGTCTATGACCCGACGACATCCGGCATCAGAATCACCGGAGCCGAACCGTCGGGCATTGTGTCCGTTAGTTCCATGACAGGTACCATCATTATATCCGATGAGGTATCGACAAGTGATTTCGACATAGATGTCTCCGATGCCCCAAACGGGGTCTACATTGTGGCCATCAACGGTAAATCCTTTAAAATCATAAAATAACCGATATGCGACGTATATTATGCTTTCTCCTCGTCGTTTTCCCATTCGCGGCCTTCGCTCTGACCGTCGAGCCTCTGCTGAAATCGGTATGGGGCCAGACCAGGCCTTTTCGCGACGAATGTCCGGTCAACCCGGCCGATCCGGATAGTGGCGCCACCACCCCTCCGGGCTGTGCTGCCGTGGCCGTGGCCCAAATCCACAATTTCTACCGGGCATTCGACTCTGCTTTCGGCACCAACAGTTATACGAGTACCTATGTCGTATCAAAAAACGATACCATCCACACCCCCGTAACCATTGATTATGCCGGGCACACCTTTGATTTCCCCAATATCATCGACTCATACGTAAAAGGGAAATACACTGATGCCCAGGCACACGCCGTGGCCGATTATCTCTATACCGTGGGGACCGCGATGCTGATGCAGTATCGTCCCGGCGGAAGTTCGCCCATCAACGACGGATCGATGATGTGGGCATTGCATCACTATCTCCGTTTCAATCCCAATTCCATGTTCCATTATCGCCGTTTCTTCTCAACTGAAGAATGGATTGAAATGCTGAAGAATGAACTTGAGGCAGGCAATCCCGTATTCTATGGTGGAGGTTACTATAAGGGGATGCTCCGGTCGGGCCATTTCTGGGTAGTGGACGGTATGGAATCAGACCGCACAGTCCACGCCAACTTCGGAACTGCCTCGGCAGACAACAATAAATATGTAGACATCGATGTTTTCGACCAGCGGTCCGGAACAGGACACTTCCCCGGAGGTCTCGATGTGTGCTACAATGACAACAACATGATGATATCCGCATTCACGCCCAATCTTCATGGCGGCGACTATCGCGACAACGGGCTGATAGTCATCCGTCCGGTCGTGCTGGAAAACGATTCCGAACTGCGGTCCCGCATATATGGTCAAGGGGATAAGTTCACACTTGGATTCTCGTTTGCCGGATATAACCGCGACCGCGTCACCCAGGAATATGCAGTCGGCATCTTCAAGGATAACGAATTAGTGGGAATCGCCGCGGCGGACCGCTCATCGGGTACATGGACATGCCGTCTTGGTCCGGGACGATATCTTGATGTCAACCGTAAGTTCGTGATGCCTGCGGACCTTCAACAGGGGGAATATGAGATGAAATTCGTGGTCAAGGACCTTGCTTCGGGTGAATGGATGCCTTTCCATGAGGCTGTGAAAGCCACGATGGGGCTGTCGGTAAACAGGGATCAGACTTTCTCAATCAATGTTCCCGATAATCATACACTCCCCACCGACCTGTACCTTGCAGAACCCATAGAACCGATTTCAGATCCAGCCACGGTCGGCAAAGGTGTGCTGTTGCGCTTCAACTTTATCAATGATTCGCCAAACAATTTCTGCGACACGGTGAAAATTGAATTAAAGGACGGTTCAAAAACCATCAGCTATCTTCAGCATGTCACCGTCTACGACCACTCCACGCCGGAATGGCACATACTCGTCCCTGCCTCGACCGGAGTAGATGCCTCTAAGAGCTATGAGGTCTCGGCATTCTATTATGAGCATAACTATAACGAGTATCTTCCGTTGACCCTCACTCCATCACATGTTGAGAACATCCGTGTTGAGGGTGAAAAAGATGCAGTCGAACCGGTCAGGATCTATCGCATTGACGGAACATTTGTCGGTGTTATCGAGAGTGAGGATGACTTTCCGGATCTCGGACAGGTGTCCTTTCCTGCAGGAATCTACATAATGCGCCATGGAAGCAGGACCAGGAAAATTAAAATCTGATTTTGGAAACGCACGTGTGGTGGCGCGCAAAGCCGCAAAGGGCTCCGCATCGTTCTCAAAAGATTGCGATGGAAGTCGGTGCTGCCCGCAGTCTGATGGATTCCGGGCTGCGCCAAGCCCGCGTCCCGGGTTATGGATAACCCGGGACGCGGATTCCGCTGAGCCGTCCGGAGGGTTTCGCGGCCTTGGCGTCGGGAATCTCGATTCCATCGCGGCCTTGGCGGGAGCGGCGACACTCCGGATGGCAGATGCTCCGGCTCTTATCAATAGACCCCCTTTGCGGCTTTGCGCGCCCCGAAAGTCATCTGCATGACGGGATAAAGCAATAGCTGATGCCATGGCTGAAGCGGTTGGTCTGCAGGCCAAGAGCCGTCCGGGATGTCGATGCCGGGAAAATCAAAGAATTTCTCAAGGATTTGGAGAGTGTAATGCCAACAGATTCCGGAGCTGCATGACCGAGGTCGCAGAATAAATGGGTAACGTTCCGTATAGACATTGGCTGTCTGAGATGTAGCGCCTCACTCCGTGCCGAGTCGACACGGTTAAAATACCTTGTTGTCTCCAATCTATTGCAGTCTATCGTGGAATATATGAGCCTTGGGCATCGATTATTCGGGAAATATCGTTAACTTTGCGCATGGAACAGACGCAAGGAGACGAAATCATAATCTATCAGCCTGATACTACTCTGACTCTTGATGTCAGAGTGGAGAATGAGACCGTATGGCTCAACCGAAATCAGATAGCGTTGCTATTTGACCGTGACGTCAAGACAATCGGCAAACATATCAACAATGCGCTGAAAGAAGAACTGGAAGGACTTTCAGTTGTCGCAAAATTTGCGACAACTGCAAGAGACGGGAAAACATATCAGGTTGAATATTATAATATCGAGGTTATTACCTCTGTTGGGTACCGTGTCAAATCAAAGCGAGGCGTTCAATTTCGAGCCTAGGCCAACAAGGTGCTGAAGGAGTATCTGTTGCATGGCTACGCAGTCAATCAGCGGTTGACGCAACTCGAGGACCGTATCGATCGCCGTCTTTCCGATCACGACCAACAGATTAAGGAACTATCAGGCAAGGTAGATTTCTTCCTGAGGACCTCGCTACCCCCTCGCGAGGGGATTCTGTTCGACGGGCAGATATTCGACGCGTATCTTTTTGTCTGTGATCTGATAAGACGTGCCGACAAGCAGGTGATCCTGATTGACAACTATATCGACGAGACGGTTCTGACATTGCTCGACAAGCGCAAGCCCGGTGTCAAGGCAATCGTCTACACCATGCGGATCGACAAGAATCTCCGTCTGGACATCAAACGGCATAATGAGCAGTATCCTCCGATCAAGGTAGCTACCACTCCCAATATACATGACCGGTTCCTGATATTGGACGATACCTTGTACCATATCGGCGCATCAATCAAGGATCTCGGCAAGAAACTGTTCGCATTCTCAAAAATGAAAGCTTCTCCGTCAGTTATCCTCGATAATCTCCAAAGAGACACACAATAATATTTCGGGATAGGCAGTAGAGCGTCACTCCGTGACGTGCATGGACGCGGGCCAAGGACCTTAGGTTTTCAGACCTTGGACCACAGATTCAGAGAAACCATAGCCACCGAGGCCATGCGTGACCCCCTTTGCGGCTTTGCGCGCTCCCCGAAAGTCATCAGTATGACGGGATAAAGCAATAGCAGATGCCATGGCTGAAGGAGCAAGGCACGTGTGGTGGCGCGCAAAGCCGCTAAGGGCTCCGCATCGTTCTCAAAAAGATTGCGATGGAAGTCGGTGCTGCCCGCAGTCTGATGGATGCCGCCCTGCGCTAAGCCCGCTAAGGGTTATGGATAACCCGGGACGCGGATTCCGCTGAGCCGTCCGGAGGGTTTTGCGGCTTTGCGCGCCCCGAAGGTCATCAGTATGAACCCTACCCCCTGACATACGGGGAATGTCACAGTAATCAAACTCCAATCACGATTTACGTTTACCGGACACCGCCGGAACTGACAATCCGGACCGGACGAACGCCGAAACCGTCGGTGTTGTAGAAGTAATCATCACGGACTCCCACCACCGTGCCGCCGTACTGCCAATTATTCTTCAAATCAGAATCAGACAGATCATCACGGAGGAATTTCAGATGGTAGGAATTGTCATTATCGCAGAATGTATTCAGCCACACGTAACCTATTCCATTATAATCGCTAAAGTTATAGTAGCTTACCACCAACGCATCCTGATCATAATCACGGTAACCGGTTATGGGGAAGGATATGGACTGCAGTTTCCTGGTATCGGTATAGAATTCAATAACCTGACTGTTGACATTGTTCAGGGAGTAGTACTCGAGATCCATGTTGTCCTCACGTACGTCATACCAGTACTGCCTTTGCCATAAGGTCTTTCCTTGTGTGGTGAATCCTGTGAAAACACCCCTGTCAGCGACCTGATATCCGGCGGGACTGGGGTCATAGACTGTTTTTACGCCGTTGTTTGACCATAAGTCCGTGAAGGTCTCATTCGCACTTTTCCAGCGATCGTTGGAGTGCAAGGGATCGTTTACGGGCAAATCATATTTTTCATTGTAATCTTTTGGACTATTGTGCCATTTGTCAGGGTTCTGGACAAGGTCATAAAGACATTCTTTAGTTTTCCTTCTAAACTTGTTATGTATTGCCGGCACAAACGATTCCTTGCCTGCCGCGATCTCAGGATCCAGGAAGAGCTGAGGTGGAGAATACTGGGACCATCTATAGAAACGAGTCCTCGTACCGTTGCTGTCGTACACATATCTGTCCTTGTTCGAGGAACCGGCCTTAGCGCCGACGAACGGATCCTTGCGTCCCCACTGGTAGTAAGGATGGTTGCCGCGAGGGATATCCAGATGGGGATACTGCTCGATAGTCCTCACAATCTGCCTGTCACCGAAGCTGAATGTAATCTCGCACTTGCGGCGCTTGTAGTACTTGATGCCCCGGTCCTCCTCCGTTTCCCCGTCACTTTTGTAATCTCCGGAGCACCATCCCAGATTTACAGGCATCACATCGTACGGCTGTTCGTCATGATTGATGATCCGGATGTCCTTCTCGAAATCCTTAGTGCCGAAACGGGTGGCCCAGATATGCCAGCTCCAGACCGCCTTCGTGCTCCCGCTTGTTTTATAAATATCGCCACGGTCTATGTTGACCAGTGGGTCCTCGGACGCATTTTTGTCAATCAGGGCTATGACGGCATTACCCTCCTTAATGGTCCCGATATGGAAACGTATGCCTCCGGTTCCATTAAAAAGCGACGGAACATATTCCACCTGATCGATCAACTCATACGGCTGGGCGGAATCATCGAAATCCTGCCATATGATTCTGACGCTTGCGTTGGCCAGACTTACGTTGTCCTTGATCCGCGCCCATTTGATGTTCTTGTCAAGATGGTTCTTGATGTTCTTTGAGTTGAACGAGGCGCTAAGGGTATCGCCGTCTGTTACGGCATTGCCGTATATCAAAGGGAAACTGTACCATCCGGGAGCGCCTACCATATAGCAGTTGGCGGTATTCTGTATGCTGTTCCCTCCATTGGCATTGGACAGGTTATAAGCGTCGGCAGCCGTGGAGCGCAAGGGAGCCGTCGGGAACGAGCTGTTGATGGTTTTAATGACCGGAACCGACTTTGCCGCCTTGTAAGTATATTGCTTTGTAGAGCCGTCTTTGCTCACTTCACCTTCGGAGACGGTTAGCCATGCCGGAGGTGTCACACTTCCTGTGATTTCAGACACCCATGTCCCGGTCTCGTCGTCATGTGTATAACTTGAATAGGTTATTTTGTCCGGATTGATCCAGGAATTTGTACTTTCACCAGTCCGATAACTTTTTACGGCGATCACATTCACTTCATTAAATTCATGGCCGCCATTTGTGGTATATTCCTTATTCGGCTCGAAGAATTTGCCTTGATAATTCACATCCTTTGGATAGGACACGTCAAGATACATCTCGGAATAATCTATATGCCAGTCGATGTCGCTGCCGTATCCCTTGAAGTTCATGGTGATCTTGTAATGGTGGTTGCGGACCACGTCGAAATTCTTCAGCGCGTCCTGGCCGAGCATGAAACGGTATGTGATGTCGCCTTGAGACTTGTATTCGGTACGATTGGCGACATAATACCCCTTTACTTCAAGAAATGTGCCGTTAGGCTTTCCGTCCTTGGTGTCGGAGTCGATGATGCCGTCCCCATTGTTGTCCTGGAGTTTGGAATTGCCTTCGGTCTCGCCCTGCATGTTCTCATAGCAGGGAAGCGCCTGAGCGTCATCATCGTGGAAGGACTCCAGCGTCGACCCCTCCCATACATTGTCCGGGGTGAAAGCTCCTTGATTTGTCACTGCGGGCCATCCGGTGTGGGTCGATCCCTTGCCATAGGTGATTGTATAGTCCGACTGGGCTACGGTGATGTCTGTACCGTCGACGTGCGAGCCGTCGGTACCGAGCAGCGCGGCCGACGCGACATCAACAAGACGCGCCTCCTTTATGTAGACGGTGACGCCATCCAGCAGATTGTCTCCATTGAAATCCACAGTGACTTTCGAGACAGCTCTGCGCACCCAGGAATGAATGCTGTTGGAGGCGGGGGTGACGGTAAGAAGCTGATCCGCTTCAAAACTCTCATTATCGGGAGCGTCTCCGCCGCTGCCGGACTCGAACACACCGAACATCTCGAGATTGGCGTCAATATTACTCGGATTCCAGTCTACTTTTAGCTTTTTCAGGTTCTCGATGGTGACGTCCTCCGCGTTCGTTTGGTTCTTGAAC
This sequence comes from Bacteroidales bacterium, assembly GCA_019416425.1. Lineage (GTDB taxonomy): Bacteria > Bacteroidota > Bacteroidia > Bacteroidales > Muribaculaceae > Lepagella. The sequence continues at coordinate 1,400 of DXXK01000076.1, read as the reverse complement.
GCATTCAGGCGTGACTCGGACACATTCGCGACGGCATAGACATAGTAACGGCCGGCCTGTATCTTCTTTTTGAACGACACACGCTGATGCGTGGAGCCTTCGGAAGGCGCCGGAGTGAAATCCACCGACCCGGTGTATTCCTTGTTGATTGTCCTGTCTGAATTGAAGAAGAAAACATACAACGACCTGATGCCCCGGTACCGTGCCCCCTCGGGCGCGTCGGCGCGTGTCTGCACGGCAGTCGGGACAAGGGGCCTGAAGATCAGCTCCCCTTCCACCTCGACCTCTGCGTCAGGAATTTCCTCATCCCTGTACAGCAGATCATCGGAGCATGCAGTCATACCGACAATCATGGCGATGCATGCAATGATTGCCGATAATATACATTTATGCTTATTATACAGTGACATATTCATTCAATTTATGGAGTAGAATGTCATTCAAGATAGTTAACCCATTCTTTAATAGTTGCTGCCCTCTTTTCCTTCGTATCCCCTTCCGACCATGGATATCGATTGCCCAGGACGTCAAACCAGAATCTCGGATAAACGTGTGAATCATGATCCCAGATTGCCTTGTTCCAATCATATCTGTCCCATTCGTTCAGCGTGCGGTACCATGTCGTCCCCGTCTTCCAGAACCAGGCCTCAACATTTTTCCCAAGATTAGAATCCCATTTCTCACCCACATCCCATTCATTATAATCCTCGCTGAGCCATACGTAATGGCGCAGATCATTCAGGTAGAAGGCCCAGTCTACATTCTCATAGCCTGTTCTTCCTGCAGGATAGAGCCAATGCTTCTTTCGGGTTTCCTTCTCGAAAATATGGTCAAGATTAGCAGCCGTACGCGCGTAATCGGCGTAGACAAGCAGATATTCCTTGCCGTTGATGGTCACGAAGTTCCCGTGGTTGCCATTCGGACCAAGATATAACGGCACCGCCTTAGCGGGGTCGTAATAATTTCCGTCATACCAGCACTTCCGGCCCTGACTGTCCTGACCCACGATGTATCCGGTGAAGCCATCCCTGACCAGTCCGAAATCCGGTGCCACCTCTACGGACGTGAACGGTATGACCTCCACTATGAATTGCAGGTCCTTGGTCATCGTGATGTTCACGATCACATTGGTGTTGCGGAACAGGGCCTTCAGGTTGGGCAGCGCGAAGACGAAGGGGTCGGCCACGCCGTCGATACTGACCGACATGGTGTATTCCTGCTCGTCGTCCGTGGCTCCGGACTTCATGTTCCTGCTCTCGGGCAGATAGAACACTCCAGTTGCCGTCCCCGGCGTTACTTTGGCGGGATCCGCATCGTCGAACTCCGCGGCAGACACTTCCACGGGAGTGCTGAATGTATATACCCGCTCTCCGTCGGCCTGCGCGGGCAGGCTGTAGTCC